>CAJWHN010000015.1 GCA_913041085.1 uncultured Flavobacteriales bacterium
TAGCCAATATGACACCTAGCCAATTTAGTTTGGATAAATGTTCTTTGTAGTATCCAAAACCGATAAGTGCCGATAAAACCACTACACCAATATTCAGTATAGGAAAAACTAAACTCGAATCCATTTTGTTTAAGCTTTTTAAAACAAATAAGATGCTCAAGTAATTAGGAATTCCTAGAGATAATCCATAAATCACATTCCTCATTTTAAATCCTTGTTTCTTAACGATTAGCATAATAAAGCCTACGCAAAAAGCAACTAAAAATACAGTGCTCGTAAAATAGTCTTTAGCAGCTTGTGTATCTAAATATTTGAATTGAATGTGTGATAAGACTGTATCTAATAATCCTGCACCTATAAATAAGAGTATAGCTAGATATATAGGTCCGTTTTTTTTTTCATCTTTTTTGACAGTTAGATAAACCGATAATAGTGCTATCACAATACCAATTGATTTTAGTATTGTCCATGAATCTCCTTGAAACAAGAGAGCGGCAATTACAGGAATTATCAAAGACATTTTACTTGCTAAAGAGCCTATGGTAACGCCTAATTTCTGAGTAGTCAAGGCCATAATATTGAACATTACTATGAAAAATACCCCCAAAAAGACCGTAGGGATAAACCAGTCGGCATAAATAGTATTTTCAAAAGAGTAGCCCGTACTACCAAACGCTATTGATAAGACTCCAGCAGAAAGATAATTGAATGTAATTGCTTCTAGAGTATCAACCTTTCTTCTGTCAAATTCTTTAAAAAACAGAAATAGACATATGGTAAACAATATGGACAATCCTAATTCAATCATCAGTTTATGTAATAAGTTAATTTATCGTTACCGACAATTTCCGAGTGATTTATAACTGACTGAATTAAAGGCGATTGAATGCCTTTTCCTAATGTCTTTTTCGATGTAAAAACTCGAGCCTCATCCCACACCTTAGCTTCAATAAATGTATATAATGTTTGAGTACCACCCTCTATTATAATTGATTGTATATTACGACTGTGTAACTCTTTTAAAAGTGATGGTGCAAGATTGTCAAAATCTACTTTCAAATGATTTTCAGATGATAGCTTATCATTAACAACTAGAGTAGGGGCGTCATCATTAAAAATAAGGAGGTCTTTATTTAAAGATAATTCTCTGTCTAACACTATTCGAATCGGATTTTTACCTTCAACTTCTCTAGTGGTAAGTAAAGGATTGTCTAGCTCTGCTGTTTTACGACCAACCAATATAGCCTGTTCTTGACTACGCCATAAGTGGACTAAGGTTTTGGATTTAGGAGAACTAATCCAAAGGGGTTCTTTTTGATTTAAAGGGGCAATATATCTATCTGTTGTTTGTGCCCATTTTAAAATGACATAAGGACGTTTTTTTTCATGAAAAGTGAAAAATCTCTTATTGATTGCTCGACAATCTTTTTCTAATACCTTAGTAAGCACTTCAATACCAGCCTCTTTCAAACGTTGAATACCTTTGCCATTGACTTCTGAAAAAGTATCTAAACTGCCTATAACTACTCGCGGTATTTTACTCTTTACTATTAAATCTGCACAAGGAGGGGTTTTGCCAAAATGGGCACAAGGTTCAAGGCTAACGTATAAGGTAGATTGCTCTAATAATTCTTTATTTTCTACACTAGCAATAGCGTTGACTTCAGCATGATGAGAGCCACACTTTTGGTGATATCCTTGACCAATTATACTATCGTTGTGAACAATAACACAACCAACCATTGGGTTAGGAAAGGCTAAAGGGAAGCCCTTTAACGCTAAATCGACACAAACTTGCATGTATTTTTTGTCCATCAACACGCACAAATTTAACTAAATTGCTCAGATGAAAATGATTCGTGATATACTGCCTTATTTTGAAATGGAGTTAACGCAATTTTACTCTAAGAAAGAGGCTCAAAATATGGCTTTTTGGTGTATTCATTCGATATCAAATCTGAGTCGTTCCGAATACCTATTGTCGTCGAATAGTCCATTGTCAGCAAACACAGTAAGTTTTTATCAGTCAGTAGTTAGTAGATTACAAAAGTTTGAACCTTTGCAATACATATTGGGAGAATGTGAGTTTTACGGCTTATCGTTAAAAGTTTCTCCATCGTGTTTGATACCTCGCCATGAAACTGAAGAATTAGTTCACTGGATATTACAACATAATTTTACGAATGCACTAGATATTGGTACTGGTAGTGCATGTATTCCAATAGCATTAGCTAAGCATACAGATGCTCAAATTACGGCTTTGGATATTTCAAGTGATGCTCTGTCAATTGCTAGACAAAATACTAAAAACAATACTGTAAAAATTCATTTCATTGAGCACGATATTTTTAATGATATTGAATTGAAAACTTCCTTTGATTTAATTGTTAGTAATCCTCCCTATGTTTTAGAAAGTGAAAAGACATTGATGAACAATAATGTGTTGGACTATGAGCCACATTTAGCTTTGTTTGTTTCAGACAAGGATGCCTTAATATACTATAAGCGTATCATAGATTTTTCAAAAGTCCATTTACAAAAAGAAGGCTTGTTGTTTTTAGAAATAAATGAACAAAAATCTGTTGAAATAAAGGAATTGCTAGAGAATAACGGCTTTGAAAATGTCTTAATAAAAAAAGATATGCAAGGCAAAAATAGAATGGTAAAAGCCGTTAGGAAATCGTAAATTCGAATTCTAATGATTGTACAAGACCGTATTGTTTTTTTAAGAAGTGAATTGCAGCAACACAATTACAATTATTATGTGTTGGACAAGCCTACTATCAGTGACTTTGAGTTTGATATGCTTCTGAATGAGCTTATAGATTTAGAAAAACAAAACCCCCAATTTTATGATGCTAATTCCCCAACACAACGTGTAGGAGGTGAGCTTATTAAATCATTTGATACAGTTGCTCACGAATACCGCATGTTATCTTTAGGCAATACCTATTCTGCTGAAGAACTAGTAGACTTTGATAAACGCATTACCAAATTGGTTGAAACGGATATAGAATACGTTTGTGAGCTGAAATATGATGGTGTATCCATAAGCTTGAAATATGAGAATGGCGAGTTGAAACAAGCCATAACTCGAGGTAACGGTACGCACGGAGATGATGTTACAGTTAATGTAAAAACAATCAATAGTATTCCGCTTAAACTCAAAGGTGATTATCCCTCTAAATTTGAAATAAGAGGAGAAATATTTTTACCTCACGAGGGTTTTGAACAAATGAATGAAAAGAGAATAGTAAATGATTTGGAGCCTTTCGCCAACCCTAGAAATGCGGCTTCTGGTAGTGTTAAAATGCAGGATAGTAAGGAAGTTGCTAAACGTCCTTTAGACTGCTTTTTATATTATTTGTTAGGTAAAGAATTACCGTCTCAACGGCATTATGAAAATTTACAAAATGCTAGAGAATGGGGCTTTAAAATACCTCATGAAATTGAAGTTTGTCCGTCTATTGACAAGGTCATTGATTATGTTAATTATTGGGACAATAAAAGACACCATTTGCCATATGATATTGACGGCATAGTCATTAAGGTTAATGACTTGAGGTTGCAAGAACAGATGGGTTTTACGGCTAAAAGTCCACGTTGGGCTATTTCATATAAATTCAAAGCAGAACAAGTGTCAACCGTTTTAAATGAAATCACTTATCAGGTTGGTCGTACAGGAGCTATTACACCAGTTGCTAATCTTGAACCTGTTCTTTTAGCAGGGACAGTTGTCAAACGAGCTTCATTACATAATGCAGACCAAATCTCAAAACTTGACATTAGAGTAGGAGATAAGGTATATGTTGAAAAGGGGGGAGAGATAATTCCTAAAATTGTTGGAATTGCTCTAAAGGAAAGGGATTTATTTTCTCAGCCTACGGTATATATTAGTCATTGTCCCGAATGCAATACACCATTGGTAAGGTCTGAGGGTGATGCTAAGCATTATTGTCCAAATGACTTGATGTGTCCACCTCAAATAAAAGGCAAGTTTGAACATTTTATAAGCAAAAAGGCCATGGATATTGATGGCATTGGCCCTGAAACAATTGATCTACTTTTTGAAAATCAACTTATTGCTTCTATTCCAGATTTATACGACCTAAAAAAAGAATATTTATTACCATTTAAAAAAGAAGGTGAAAAATGGGCATCTAATATTATTGAGGGTTTGGAACAATCAAAAGCCATTCCATTTGAACGTTTGTTATTTGCTCTAGGAGTTAGATATGTTGGAGAAACAGTTTCTAAAGTATTAGTGAAAGAATTTCAACATGTAGATCATTTGATGATGGCTGATAAAGAACGCTTAGAAAATGTTGATGAAATAGGCGAGAAAATAGCCGAAAGTGTGGTGTTATATTTTCAAAATAAGGAAAATATAAAGCTAATTAATAGATTGAAAAATCAAGGTTTATGTTTTGAAATAGGTGAAGAAAGTAAAGCTATTTCATCGCAGTTATTAGGTATGTCAATTGTAATCTCTGGCGTTTTTAGTAATTTTTCGAGAGATGAGCTTAAAAAATTAATTGAACAACATGGGGGAAAAAATGTCAGTTCAATTTCTAAAAAAACTACATTTGTAGTCGCTGGTGAGAATATGGGACCTAGCAAACTTCAAAAGGCCGAAAAGTTAAATGTTCCCTTATTATCCGAGGATGAATTCATTAAAAAGATTAGTTAATGCATATTCAATTTGTAGAAAATATCAAGCAGAAAGTTGGTGATTATGTTTTTAAACGTGATTTGAAACAAAACGACAGAAAACGTGAAGTTCATAATTTACATACTGCTAAATCTATTGGTATTCTTTATGATGCTACTGATTTGAAAGATATGATGCTTGTAAGCGAGTTTGCAAACGACCTTTTTAAAACTAAAAAAGATGTTAAGGCTTTAGGTTTTGTGAATAGAAATGAACTTACACACCATCATATGCCTATGCTTCAATTCGATTTTTTCTTTTTGAAAGATTTGAATTGGTACTATAAACCTCAAAATTATATCATCAAAAATTTCTTAGAAAAGGATTACGATATACTTATCAATTTATGTACAAGTAATTGTGTGCCTGTCAAATATCTAGCGGGTGGTTCAAAAGCTAAGTTTAAAGTAGGTAAATACGAACAAGATTTATCCATCTATGACATGATGATAGATGTAAAAAAAGATACCTTATCAGCTTTTATAACTGAAGTAAAACATTACCTTAACTTAATTAACAAAAGAAATGCTTCGTAAAATAAGTGGAACTGGTGTAGCTTTAGTAACTCCTTTCAAATCTGACTTAAGTATTGACTTTGAAGCATTAACTTCTTTAGTCAATCATTGTGTTGATGGTAACATAGATTTTCTTGTCGTAATGGGCACAACTGGTGAAAGTGTAACGCTTTCACTAGAGGAAAAAAATGCAGCACTAGATTGCGTCAAACAGGCTAACAATAATAGATTACCTATTGTATTAGGTATTGGTGGTAATAACACAGATTATATAATCCAATCTTTTTCTTCTTATAATCTTGATGGAGTTGATGCCATTTTATCTGTTTCACCGGCTTACAACAAGCCTACTCAAGAGGGAATATATCAGCATTTCAAAGCGATTTCTAAAATTTCGCCATTACCTATAATTTTATATAATGTTCCAGGTAGGACATCTTCAAATATGACTGCTGAAACTACTCTAAGATTAGCTCATGATTTTGATAATATCATAGCAGTAAAAGAAGCGAGTGGAGATATGCAGCAAATAATGGAAATCATTTCTAAAAAACCCATTGATTTTAAGGTTCTTTCTGGAGATGATGCTATTACACTTCCTATTATTCTTATGGGAGGTAATGGTGTTATTTCAGTTTTGGGTCAAGCCTTACCAAAAGATTTTTCTTCTATGGTAAAATATGGTCTTGAAGGAGATTTAAAAGCCTCTAAAGAATTACATTATAAGATATTGAGTTTTGTTGAGCCACTATTTGTTGAAGGGAATCCAGCGGGAATAAAGACTCTACTCAATTTAAAGGGTATTTGCAAGGAAGAAGTGAGATTGCCATTAGTCAAATCTTCGGCAAAATTAAAATCTATATTTGAACAAAAATTGAATAAATTAGTCTAGAAACTAGCTAACTTTTCAGAAACATATTCTCCTTTTTCTAACTTATCTTTAATAGCACTAAAAGACTCTATTGTATAGTTTACATCTTCTAATGTATGAACAGCAGTAGGAATAAGTCTTAAAAGAATTACACCCTTAGGAACAACAGGATAAGTTACAATAGAGCAGAATATGCCGAAATTTTCTCTTAAATCTAAGGTTAGATTAGTTGCTTCACCAACACCCCCAGATAAATAAACAGGTGTTACAGCAGATTCAGTATTGCCTAAGTTAAAACCAGCTTTTCTAAGTCCAGATTGTAAGCTATTAGCAATATTCCAAAGATTAGCTTTTAGCTCCGGTTTAGATTGAAGAAGTTCTAAACGCTTGATAGCACCAATTGTAATTGGCATAGGTAAAGATTTAGCGAAAATTTGAGAGCGCATATTGTATCTCAAGTATTCTACAACATCTTCAGTAGAAGATATGAATGCTCCAATACTAGCCATAGATTTAGCAAAGGTGCCGAAATAGACATCAATTTCATCGTGGCAACCTAAATGCTCGCCTGCGCCATATCCACTTTCTCCCATAGTTCCAAAACCATGTGCATCATCAACTAACAGACGGAAATTATATTTTGCTTTTAAAGCTGTTATCTCTTTAAGTTTACCTAAGTCGCCAGACATTCCAAAAACACCTTCAGTAATAACTAGTATTCCACCATCTGTTTCATCAGTAATCTTTTGAGCTCTTTGTAATTGCTTTTCAAAATTTTCAATATTGTTATGGGGAAAAACAAAGCGTTTTCCTTGATGTAATCTAACGCCGTCAATTATACAAGCGTGACATTCACTATCATAAACAATAATATCTTTTCTATCTACTAATGCATCAATTGATGACATTATTCCCTGGTATCCAAAGTTAAGTAGTATAGTATCTTCTTTTTTCATAAAAGAAGAAAGTTCATTTTCTAGTTGCTCATGGTAGTTGGTGTTACCAGACATCATTCTAGAACCCATAGGGTAACCTAAACCCCAATCTCTAGAGGCTTGTTCGTCAGCACGTCTAACTTCTTTGTGGTTTGAAAGCCCTATATAGTTGTTGATGCTCCAAACTAAAACTTCTTTTCCCCTGAAAAACATTTTGTTAGAAATTTCGCCTTCTAGTTTAGGAAATGTAAAATAACCGTGTGCATCTTTGGCATGTTTTCCTAAAGGTCCTCTATTGTTTTTTATCTTATCAAAAAGATCCATACTAACTTGTTCGTTTAAGTCGGCTAAAATAATCAATAGTATTTATCTTACAAAATACATTTTAAATTATGTAAAATAAATTATTTCAAAAGTCGTTCCAATTACTATCTTTGCAACTGATTATTTTAGATGAAAAATTTCTTATATATCGTTTTATTAGCAGCTTTGTTCTCTTGTAATGGCTATCAGAAGATAGTAAAGAGTAACGACATCGAGTTAAAGTATATAATGGCTAAAAAGTACTATGAAGAGAATGAATACTTCAAGGCCTTACCACTTCTTGATGAATTGCACACCTTATTTAAAGGAACCAAGAAAGCAGAAGAAGTTGATTATTTACTAGCATACACTCATTACGGATTAGGTGCTAATATGTTAGCTAGTTATAAATTCAAACTATTTACTCTAACTTACCCATTCAGTAAACACAACGAGGAGTTGGCTTACATGGCAGCTTATTGTTATTATTTAGAATCTCCTAAGTATTCTCTAGATAAAACGAATACCCTGAAAGCGATTCAAGAGTTACAAACATTCATAGATAAATATCCTGAAAGTGAGAAAGTTGAAAAATGTAATTCTCTCATAGATGATTTAACTATGAAAGTTCATAAGAAAGTTTACGGTATTGCCAAGTTGTATTATGATATCGAAGATTATAATGCTGCAATTACTGCCTTAAATAACGTTATAACTGACTATCCAACTATTGACAATCAATCCGAAATACAATTTTTAATCTTAGATGCTAATTACAAACTGGCTATAAATAGTGTTTCAATTAAGAAAATAGAACGTTTAAACAATACAATAGCATCTTATCGATATTTTGCCAAAAATTTTCCTGAAGACAATAGGTTAAAAGAGGCAAATAACATTTATGAAAAATCAATTAAACAACTAGAAAAGTTTCAACAATGACAGATTTTAAAAAATCAAAAGCAGCAAATACTACAGAAACAAGAAACATTAAAGATATGGCTCAGCGTACTGGAAATATGTACGAAGCCGTAGCAATAATGTCTAAACGTGCTGTTCAAATAAATAAAGACATCAAAGAAGAATTACTTTCTAAACTAGAAGAATTCGCTACTCCTAGTGAATCTATAGAAGAGATTTTTGAAAACAGTGAGCAAATAGAAGTTTCTAAGTTTTATGAAAGACTTCCAAAAGGAACACTTATTGCAGTACAAGAATTTTTAGAAGAAAACATTTACCATAGAAACGCTAAGTTAGATAACGAAGAAGACAGCATCTAATGTCTTTCTTCAAGGGCAAAAATGTAATCGTTGGTGTGACTGCAAGTATTGCAGCCTACAAATCTGCATTTTTAGTAAGAGAGTTTGTAAAACAAGGTGCAAATGTTAAGGTAATACAAACTCCTGAATCTCAACAATTTATTACGCCTCTAACCTTATCGACTTTATCTAAAAATCCAGTTCTCAGTGGATTGGTTAAAGAAGAAGATAAAGATGTTTGGAACAACCACGTAGAAATCGGTCTTTGGGCCGATTTATTTGTTATTGCACCCGCAACTGCTAAAACACTTTCTAAGATGGCAAATGGTGAGTGTGACAATTTATTACTTACTACCTATCTATCTGCTAAATGCCCAGTGTTTTTTGCTCCAGCTATGGACTTAGATATGTTTAAGCATCAAAGTACGCAAGACAATATTGATAAGCTTAACTCTTATGGCAATGTCTATATCCCTCCAGGAGACGGCGAATTGGCAAGTGGTTTGAGTGGCAAGGGCAGAATGGCAGAACCTGAAGATATTGTTTTGACCATAAAAGAAAATTTAACTAAACAACTTCCTCTTAAAAACAAAAACATTCTTATTACAGCAGGGCCTACTTTTGAAGCTATCGATCCTGTTCGATTTATAGGTAATCATTCATCAGGCATAATGGGATTCTCAATTGCTGAAGCTGCGGCAAATGCTGGAGCAAATGTTATTTTAGTAGCTGGGCCAACTAATCAACAACTTGCGAATAGTAGTATTAAGCTAGTTAATGTAGTCAACGCCAAAGATATGTATGATGCTTGTTTTGACCATTTTAAGTCGACAGATATCGCTATAATGAGTGCTGCAGTATCGGATTACACTCCAAAAGTTGTTTCTACTACCAAAATGAAGAAAAATATTGAAAGTATAAATATAGAATTTGTTAAAACACAAGATATTCTTAAAAGCTTAGGTGATGTTAAATCTGATAACCAAGTGCTTGTTGGTTTTGCACTAGAAACTAATGATGAAATACAAAATGCTAAAAAGAAACTATCTGATAAAAACTTAGATTTTATTGTTTTGAATTCAATGAATGATAAAGGGGCTGGTTTCAAACACGATACAAATAAGATAACTATTATTGATAACAGCAATAAATTGTATAAATTTGAGTTAAAATCAAAACAAGAAGTGGCTAATGATATTATTAACCATCTCGTAAAACATTTCAATGATTAGACTCTTACTTACACTATCAATTTTACTGACTTCTTTTAGTGTTTTATACTCTCAAGAAGTATTGTGTAACATTAGAGTAATGCCAAAGAACGATCTTCCAATAAGTGATAGACAGAAGCTTCAAACACTTCAAAAATCTGCTAGAGAATTTATAAATAATAGAAAATGGACCAACGAGTTATTTAAAGATGAGGAACGAATTGAATTCAATCTTTCTTTTAATATCCTTGAAAAAGTATCAACTGATAGATACGCTGGAACTTTACAAGTACAATTTTCTCGTCCTGTTTTTAATAGTTCTTATTATTCACCTCTTTTAAATTATCTCGATAAAGAAATAGAGTTTGATTTCATAGATACTCAACCGCTTGATTTTAATGAAAACACACATACTTCAAACTTATCGGCTATTTTATCCTTTTATACATATATAATTATAGGATTAGATTATTCTACTTTCAGCTACAATGGTGGGAATATGTATTTTCAAAAAGCTAAAAAGATTGTAGAAAATGCTCAGTCAGCTACTGAAAATGGATGGAAAGCATTTGAAAGTAACAAGAATAGGTATTGGTTAGCAGAAGAACTGCTTGATGCTAAATACAGTACTTTTCAATCAGTTTTGTACAGTTATCATAGAAGCGGTCTAGATTTAATGCATGACGATAATGAAAAGGGTAGAGGCTTTGTGACTGAAAGTATTGAAAATATGAGAAAGGTAAAACAGCTTAATCCTACGGCTTTTATTTTACAGTTATTTTTTAATGCCAAAGCTGACGAAATAGCTAGTATTTATTCTAACGCTTTTCAAGATGAAAAGAACAGGGTTTACAAACTTCTAACTCAGATTGATCCTGCTAACATCAATAAATACAATAAGATAAAAGAGCAAAGCTCAAATAATGCGCCAATCAATGGTATGCCTAATTCTAAATAAATAATGCTAAATCGTTTATCCATTAATAACTATGCGCTTATTGATGAATTATCCATCGATTTAAAAACAGGTTTTACGGCAATTACTGGTGAAACAGGTGCTGGTAAGTCTATTTTAATTTCCGCTCTAGGTCTTATATTAGGTGAAAGGGCTGATTTTAAAGCCATTGCCAATATCGACAAGAAATGTATAGTTGAGGGTGAATTTAATATTGCAAACTATAATTTAGAGTCCTTTTTTGAGAACAATGACTTAGACTTCATAAATCCAACTCTGATAAGAAGAGAAATAACACCAGCTGGTAGAAGTAGAGCTTTTGTAAATGATACCCCAGTAAGTCTTAATCAATTAAAAGAACTGGCTTCTTTTCTAATAGATATACATTCTCAACACCAAACACTTCTTCTAAATTCTCAAGATTATCAGCTAAAATTGGTTGATACCTATTGTAATCATCAAGATATACTATCACAGTTTAAGTCTGAGTATCAATCTTATCTTTCTAAACAAAAAGAGCTAGATGAATTGATTGAAAATGAAAATCAATTGTCTAGAGAATTAGATTATAAACAGTTCTTATTTGATGAACTTGAAGAAGCTAAATTTAGCCTTGAGGATAAAACAATAGAAGAAGAAGTTAATAAACTTGAAAATTTTGAAGAAATTCAACAAAAACTGAATCAAATTATGCTGATTTCAGATAATAGTGAATCTTCAGTTAGCTCCTTGTTGTCAAATATTGTAGTTACTCTAGATAGTGTAAGAAAAAACGACTCAAAAATTGATGCTTTGAATTCAAGGTTTAATAGTATTTGGATTGAGTTTAAAGACTGTGTTTCTGACCTTGAAAATTTAGCTTCTAATTACAATATTGACTTTGATGCAAAACAATTATTATTTCTTCAAGAACGATTTAGCTTAATCAATAAGTTGCTTCAAAAACATAATGTAAATACTATTGAAGATTTATTAGAAGTTCACTCTAATCTATCAAAAGACTTAGAGCAGTTTCATTCTATGGACAAGAACATAGAGTCGCTAAGAAATGAATGCTATAAGACTTTTAGTATGGTATCTAAAACTGCTCAAATATTGAGTAAAAATAGAATATCAATTTTACCAAATATCCAAAAGGAATTACAAGGCTTACTTGCCAATTTAGGTATGCCGAATGCTAGAGTAAAAATTGTAACTAACTCGTATGATAAACTTAATGCCAAGGGTTATGAAGATTTTACATTTTGTTTTACATCAAACAAGGGTATAGAGCCTAAGCAAATATCTAGTATTGCATCTGGAGGAGAACTATCAAGATTGATGTTATGTTTTAAATATATTCTTGCTCAAAAAACAAGTTTACCTAGTGTAATTTTTGATGAGATTGACTCTGGTGTTTCTGGAGAAATAGCTCATAAAATGGCAGACCTTATGAGTCATATGTCTAAATCTATGCAGGTTATTAGCATAACTCATCTTCCACAAGTTGCCGCTAAAGGTAGTGTTCAGTTACTAGTATCTAAATTGGAAACATCAGAAAAAGCACAAACTAAAATTAAAGAATTATTACCAGAAGAGCGAATCGTTGAATTAGCGAAAATGCTTAGTGGTAAAACAATTACGGATTCTTCGTTGAGTAACGCTAGAGATTTATTGAATACTTGATAATTCGTTTATATTTGCAATCAACAAACCAATACATAAAATGTCAAATAATTTATTAAAAGGAAAAAGAGGTATAATTTTTGGTGCTTTAGATAGCAAATCTATTGCATGGAAAGTAGCAGAACATTGCAAAGTACAAGGTGCTGAATTTGTACTAACTAATGCACCTATTGCAATGCGAATGGGTACAATTAACGAATTAGCTGAAAAGACAAATTCTACCATCATTCCAGCAGATGCAACATCTGTTGAAGATATTTACAACCTTATTACTAAATCAATGGAAATATTAGGAGGGAAGATAGACTTTATATTACATTCAATAGGTATGTCTGTTAATGTAAGAAAAGGAAGGCACTATACTGACCAAAATTATGATTTCACTGTAAAAGGTTTAGACGTTTCTGCCATGTCTTTTCATAAAGTAATGCAATCGGCATGGAAATTAGAAGCTATGAACGATTACGGCTCTATTTTAGCTCTTTCTTATATTGCAGCACAACGTACTTTTCCTGATTATAACGATATGGCTGATAATAAATCTTTTCTAGAAAGTATTGCAAGAAGTTTTGGTTATCATTTTGGTAAAAGAAATAAAGTAAGAGTAAATACGATTTCTCAATCACCTACTATAACTACTGCTGGAAGCGGGGTAAAAGGCTTTGATGGCTTCTTCAAATATGCAGAGCAAATATCACCACTTGGAAATGCTTCAGCAGACGATTGTGCTAAATACTGCGTTTCCTTATTTTCTGATTTAACACAGTCTGTAACTATGCAAAACTTGTTCCATGATGGAGGGTTTTCAAATACAGGTGTTAGCGAAGAAGTACTAGAGAATTTTCTAAAGTAAATTTTAAATAATCAGATATTAAAAAAGCTTCTTGAGGAGCTTTTTTAGTTTTGGCTTATTCCTCTTTTTTAGGTTTTTGAGGTTTCTCTTTTTTCGGCGTATTAATTTTAACCTTTAACTCACCTTTTTCTTCATCTAGACTAATTTTAATGTCATCACCTTCTTTAAGTTTTGCATTAACAATTTCCTCGGCAATAATATCTTCTAAATACTTTTGTATTGCTCTTTTTAGTGGTCTAGCACCAAATTGAGAGTCATACCCTTTATCAGCAATAAAATCTTTAGCTTTTTTATCTAGACTCAAAGAATATCCAAGTTGTATAATTCTTTCAAATAGCATTTTTAGTTCAATATCAATAATTTCATGAATATGCTCACTACTTAATGAATTAAACATGACTACGTCATCAATACGATTTAAGAATTCAGGGGCAAATGCTTTTTTAAGAGCTTTAGCAATGACGCCTTTAGTATCTGATTGATATGATTTTTTTCTAGCAGTTGTTGAAAACCCAACACCTTGACCAAAATCTTTGAGTTGACGAGAACCTATATTAGAAGTCATTATGATAATTGTATTCTTGAAGTTTATCTTTCTTCCTAAACTATCAGTCATATAACCATCGTCTAATACTTGAAGTAATAAATTGAATACATCAGGATGTGCTTTTTCTACTTCATCTAATAAGATAATAGAGTAGGGCTTTCTTCTTACTTTTTCAGTAAGCTGACCACCTTCTTCATAACCAACGTATCCTGGAGGTGAACCCACTAGACGAGTGACAGCAAATTTTTCCATATACTCACTCATATCAATTCTTATAAGCGAATTATTGGTGTCAAACATAATTTTAGATAGCTCTTTGGCTAACTGGGTTTTTCCAACGCCAGTAGGACCTAAGAATATGAATGAGCCAATTGGTTTTTCAGGATCTTTCAAGCCAACTCTATTTCTTCTTATAGCTTTGACTATTTTGCTGATAGCTTCATCTTGTCCGATAACGCGTTTTTGAAGCTCCTTTTCCATCTGAACAAGCTTTTTACTCTCTTGTTCTGCAATTCTTTGTACAGGAACTCCTGTCATCATCGCAACGACTTCTGCAACATTGTCTTCAGTAACCGTTTCTCTTTGATTTTTTAATTCTTCTTCCCAAACAAGTTTAGCCTGTTTAAGATTGTTTTCAATTTTTCTTTCTTCATCTCTTAACTTAGCAGCCTCTTCAAAACGTTGTTTTTTGATGACATTACCTTTTTGAGATTTGATAGCATCTAACTCTTTTTCAAGTTTTAAGATGTTTTCAGGAACATTGATGTTGTTGATATGAACTCTTGAACCCGCTTCGTCTAATGCATCGATTGCTTTGTCTGGAAGGTGTCTATCGCTCATGTAACGGTTAGTAAGTGCAACACAAGACTCAAGGGCTTCATCTGTATAGGAAACATTATGATGTTCTTCATACCTTTCTTTGATATTCTGAAGAATTTGAAGTGTTTCATCAGTAGAAGTTGGTTCAACTAAAACTTTTTGAAAACGTCTTTCTAATGCACCGTCTTTTTCTATGTTTTGTCTGTATTCATCTAAAGTAGTAGCACCTATGCATTGCAGTTCTCCACGAGCTAATGCTGGCTTGAACATATTAGATGCATCTAAAGAGCCTGAGGCACCACCAGCACCAACAATAGTATGTATTTCGTCAATAAAGAGTATGATATCGCTATTTGTTTCTAATTCGTTTAGAATAGCTTTCATACGTTCCTCAAATTGACCTCTATATTTAGTGCCAGCTACTAATGCAGCCAAATCCAAAGAAATTATTTTTTTGTTAAACAGAACGCGAGACACTTTGCGTTGGACTATTCTAAGTGCTAAACCTTCAGCAATTGCCGACTTACCGACACCAGGCTCTCCAATAAGAATAGGATTGTTCTTTTTTCTACGACTTAAAATTTGAGAAACTCGTTCAATTTCCTTTTCTCTACCAACAATAGGGTCAAGTTTATCATCAGACGCCATATTTGTTAAGTCTCTACCAAAATTATCTAATACAGGAGTCGAGGACTTAGTATTTCCTCTAGGTTGTTTTGGTTTATTAGAAAAAAGTTCTTCGTCATCTGGTTCAGATCCACTTAATTCGGCACGTGGGCTAGAACTAAAGTCTGAAGTATCATCATCAGATTCTTCTCCATTTATATCTATCATTGAAGCAAACTCACTTTTTACTGTTTCGTAATCCACATTAAACTGATTTAAAGATAAGGTTACGATACTATCCTCGTCTTTAAGCATAGATAGAAGTAAGTGTATAGTTTTGATTTCTACACTTTTAAATATCATTAACTCTAAATGAGCTAATTTTACAGCTCTGGCAGCTTGTTTTTTTAATTCTAAATTACTTGAATTTGAGTACTCACTTTTTTCATTATTGACAATTGAGCTCTCAACAACCTTCCTAAGTGCTGTTAAATCTACATCTAAAGCTTTAAGAATCATCACAGCAGAGCCTTGACCTTCTCTCAAAATTCCAAGTAAAAAGTGTTCTGGGCCAATGGCATTATGACCTAGTCGAAGAGCTTCTTCTCGGCTAAAGCTAAGAACCTCATTTAGTCGGGGTGAAAATTTAGAATCCATATCGTTTAAATGGTTTGCTTATTACGAACAAAGTAATAATTAGATTTAGAATTTGACAATAAATAAACCTTTGATTTATCAACATTTAAAGTGTTGATAATTATTGATTTTTTTTTAGGCTACACAAAGAGTGATTAGTTAAATTCGTGAATTAAAAATAAACATTAAAATTTAATTTTTATGGCTGACGGAGAGAAAATCATTCCAATTAACATAGAAGAAGAAATGAAGTCAAAGTACATCGATTATTCGATGTCTGTAATTGTTTCAAGAGCCTTGCCCGACGTAAGAGATGGTTTAAAACCTGTTCATCGAAGGGTATTGTATGGTATGCACGAATTGGGTGTAACTTCAACAAAAGCTTATAAAAAGTCAGCTCGTATTGTCGGTGAAGTTCTCGGTAAATTTCACCCTCATGGTGATACTTCTGTATATGACACTATGGTAAGGATGGCTCAAGAATGGTCATTGCGCTATATGTTAGTAGATGGACAAGGAAACTTTGGTTCTATTGACGGTGATAGTCCTGCTGCTATGCGTTATACTGAAGCACGTTTGAGAAAAACTGCTGAAGAGTTACTCTCTGATATTGATAAAAATACGGTTGATTATCAACTTAATTTTGATGATACTATAAAAGAGCCTGTTGTATTACCAGCAAAAATTCCTAATTTACTTTGTAATGGTACTTCTGGAATTGCTGTAGGTATGGCTACCAATATGGCACCTCACAACCTTTCAGAGGTCGTTGACGCTACTGTCGCATACATTGACAACAGAGAAATTGACACACAAGGTCTGATGGAACATATTAAGGCACCTGATTTTCCAACAGGTGGTATTATATATGGTTATGAAGGTGTTAGAGATGCCTTTGAAACTGGACGAGGAAAAGTAGTGATGCGTGCCAAAACATCCTTTGAAGAAGTAGGAAACAGAGAAGCTATTATTGTTTCCGAAATTCCATATATGGTTAATAAGGCTGATATGATTAAGAAAACAGCAGACTTAATCAACGATAAAAAACTTGATGGTATACACGATATACGAGACGAATCCGATAGGAAAGGTATGCGAATTGTATATGAACTCAAAAGAGATGCTATTCCTAATATTGTTTTAAATAAATTATTCAAATACACACAGCTGCAATCTTCTTTTAGTGTCAATAATATTGCTCTTGTTAATGGACGTCCAGAACAGTTAAACCTCAAGCAAATTATAGGTCATTTTGTAGATCATAGGCATGAAGTAGTAGTAAGAAGAACACAATACGAACTTGAACAAGCAGAGAAAAGAGCTCACGTTCTTGAAGGCTTATTAATAGCTTTAGACAATTTAGACGCTATTATCAAAATGATAAGAGGTTCTAGAACCCCTGAAGATGCTAGAAACGGATTGATGACTAGCTTTAAGTTGTCAGAAATTCAAGCTAGAGCTATTCTCGATTTAAGACTTCAAAAGTTAACTGGTCTAGAAAGAGACAAACTCAAAGAAGAATACGATGAATTGATGAAAACCATTGCTTTTTTGAAAAACATCCTAGAAAATGAAGGTGTTAGAATGGATATTATCAAAACAGAATTGAATGAAGTAAAAGAAAAATACGGCGATGAAAGACGCTCTACTATTGAATATGGTGGTGGTGATTTCAGAATTGAAGATATGATTCCAGATGAAGAAGTTGTTATCACAATTTCACATCTTGGTTATGTTAAAAGAACTAAACTAACTGAATACAAATCTCAAAATAGAGGAGGGGTTGGTTCTAAAGGAGCTACCACAAGAGATGCTGATTTCTTAGAAGATATGTTTGTGGCAAACAACCACGATTATATGCTTTTCTTTACAGAAAAAGGTAGATGTTTTTGGTTAAGAGTATTTGAAATTCCTGAAGGAGCTAAAGCTACTAAAGGAAGAGCTATTCAGAATATGATAAATATTCCATCTGATGATAAGGTGATGGCATTTATAAACACCAAAGACTTAAAAGATGAAGACTACGTTAATAGCCATTGTGTTGTTATGTGTACTAAAAAAGGAGTAGTTAAAAAGACTTCTTTAGAATCTTATTCAAGACCTAGACAAAATGGTATTAATGCCATTACTATTAGAGAAGGAGATCAGTTGTTGGAAGCTAAATTAACAACGGGTATTTCTCAAATTATGTTAGCAGTTAAATCTGGTAAAGCAATTCGGTTTGAAGAAAAAAAGGTTAGACCAATGGGAAGGACTGCCTCTGGTGTAAGAGGTGTTACTTTAGCTAATGATAATGACGAAGTGGTTGGAATGATTTGTGTCAACGATTTTGAATCTGATGTATTGGTGGTTTCTGAAAATGGATACGGTAAGCGCTCAAGTATTGAAGATTACAGAATCACCAACAGAGGAGGAAAAGGAGTTAAGACAATCAACGTAACTGATAAGACAGGTAACCTTATTGCACTGAAAAATGTAACTGATGAAAACGACCTTATGGTTGTCAATAAATCAGGAATTACTATCAGGATTTCAGTTGCAGATTTACGTCAAATGGGTAGAGCAACTCAAGGTGTTAGAATTATCAAACTCAGAGAAAAGGATTCTATTGCTGCTGTTGCAAAAGTGCCAGCGGTAAATAATGAAGAAGAAGAACTGAATGATGGTCAAACAGAATCAACTGACAACACCGAAAGCTCTACTTCTGAGGAATAAATTAAACAACTAATACTTATAATTTATTATAACACACAATTAAACGGCAATAAGTGCCGTTTTTTGTTTTAAATTTACACCTCTAAAATTAAAATAAAAATGAAAAAGTATTTATTCCTAGTTTGTTCGTTATTTACATCAGCTTTGATGTATTCACAAACTTTGATTAACAAAATTACTCCTGCAAACAATTACGATATAGCTTACGAAGTATGGGAATTAGATAATGGGCTTACAATAATAGTCCATGAAGATGATTCTGACCCTATGGTACACGTAGAAGTAACCTATCATGTTGGTTCTAACAGAGAGCAAATAGGTATTACAGGCTTTGCACATTTCTTTGAGCATATGATGTTTCAAGGATCTGATAATGTGGGTGATGACGAGCATTTTAAAATAATTTCTGAAAGTGGTGGTACTATGAATGGTACAACCAACAGAGACAGAACCAACTATTTTGAAACAGTCCCTAGCAATCAACTTGAAACAGCTTTATGGTTAGAGGCCGATAGAATGGGTTTTCTATTAGATGCCGTAACAATAAAGAAATTTGAAAATCAAAGGGATGCTGTTAAAAATGAAAAAATGCAGAATCAGGTCAATGTACCATATGGAATGTTTTGGGAAATAAAAGACCAAACTTTATATCCAGAAGGGCATCCTTATTCATGGCCTACTATAGGATATGTTGATGATTTAGATAGAGTTACTGTTGATGATCTAAAAGACTTTTTTATGCGTTGGTATGGGCCAAATAACGCCTATTTAGTAGTTGCAGGTGATGTTAAGACAGAAGATGTTTTAGAACTATCAAAAAAATACTTTGGATCAATTCCAAGAGGTCAAGAAGTAAGAGATTTAAGAGTGCCTAGAGTAAATTTACCACAGAATAAATATAGAAAATTTGCTGATAGAATATATTTCCCAATGTCTGCTTTTGTATATCCAACGATACCAAATTTTCACAAAGACGAACCTGCTTTAGACGCTTTAGCTGATATGATGGGAGGGGGGAACAACTCTTTATTTTATAAAGAATTTGTTAAAACGGAAAGAGCTGTACAAGCCTCTGTTAGTCATCCATGTTCTGAATTATCAGGAGAGTTTTTAGTTCAAATTATTTCTTATCCAGATTACACATTTGCTGAAACTGAAGAAAAAATAAATACTCTAATTAATAACTTTGAAGAATATATTACTGAAGAGGCGTTAGAGCGTTTTAAATCGACTATGAGGTCTGATATTATTGATGGTCTTTCTAGTGTAAGAGGCAAAGCTTCTCAATTGACTTCATGGGCCTATTTATTAGATGAACCCCACAATTTCAGTAAAGAAATTGAGAGATACGAAGCTGTTACGATTGAAGATGTAAAGAAAGTCTACAGAAAGTACATAATGAATAAAAATTCAGTAGGTATAGATTACTTTCCATTACCACCATTTTCTGAAGACTCCGTTCAAAGTATTAATCCTTTTGCGTACGTACCATATAAAAAAGACCCTCAGTATGATGGTCTAACTTATACTAAGCCTATTGATACATTTGATCGTTCTGTAAGACCTGTAGCGCCAGCTGCTAAAACGGTTTCTGTACCAGTATATTATGAGTTTAATGTTAATCAATTAGCTGGTGAGAATAAAAATAGTATCCCAGTAATTGGTGCAGAAAATAATGAAGTTCCTAAAGTGAATATTTTGATTACTTTAGAAGGGGGAGATTTACTTATTGATAATCCTAAAAAAGCTGGGTTATCGCAACTAACAGCTATGCTTCTTAATGAAAGTACGGAGAACTTTACAACAGAAGAGATGAGTGCTAAACTTGATAACTTGGGTAGTTCCATTTCTTTCAATTCGGGTGATAGAACATCTTCGATTTTTGTCTCAAGTCTTGTTGGTAAAATAGATGAAACCATTTCACTTCTTGAAGAAAAACTTTTTAATCCAGCCTTTGATGAGGATGATTACAAACGTATCAATAAACAATATAAAGAGTCTATTAATAACAGTAAGAAGTCAGCTCAAAATATGGCTAGACAAGCTGTGGCAGAATTGATGTATGGCAATTCTATTAGAGGTACCATGCCGTCGGTCAAAGGAGTTGAGAAAATCAAACTTTCTGAAGTAAAAGAATTTTATAAAAAGCAATACAATTCAAGACTTGCTAGTGTTGTTGTTGTTGGTGATGTAACTAAAGAAGAAATGTTACCAAGATTACAATTTTTAAATAAATGGGAGGGAAGTGATGTTGTCATTAACAAGAACTTACCAATTGAAGAAATTGAAGGTAAAACCATTTATTTAGTTCATAAACCTGGTCCTCAATCTATTATTACGCTTGCCCATAAAGGTTTAAAGTATAATGTCGATGGCGATTATTACAAGGCTGGAGTTATGAATTTTCCATTAGGAGGGGCCTTTAGTAGTCGTTTAAACCTTAATTTAAGAGAAGATAAAGGATATACCTACGGAATTCGTTCTGGATTCAATGGAAATGATACTGACGGTATGTTTAGTATAAGTACTTCTGTACGTTCAGAAGCGACAGATAGCGCCCTTACTGAAATCTATAAAGAATTCGAAAACTATATAACTGAAGGAATAAATGAAGAAGAATTAGCGTTTACAAAGAACTCAATTGCTAATTCCGATGCCTTAAGGTATGAAACAGCATTTCAGAAGTCAAGATTCTTAGCTCGTATTCAGCGTTATGGTCTTGATGGCAATTATACTAAAAAGCAAAAAGAAATATTAAATGATATGACTGTAGCAAATGTTAAATCATTAGCAAACAAATACTTAAAAATGGATGACCATATTGTTGTCGTTGTTGGTAATAAATATGCTTTGAAAGATAAACTACAGAAATTCGGAAAAGTCACAGAATTAAAAATTAAATAAATGAAAGTATCTAAGATTATTATTTGTTCACTAATTCTTTTTTCTAGTATTGGTGCTTATGCTCAAAAAAGTAATGTTCAAAATGCTTACAGAGCTTTAGAAAAGAAGAAAATAGAAGAAGCAGTAGAATACATAGAAATGGCTGCTGCTAATTCTAGTACGGCTAATGATGTTAAAATGCATAATTATAGAGGCAAAATCTATTATGAAATTTACTCGAATGCTGATTATAAAGCTATGGATCCAATGGCCATTATGAAATGTGCTGAAAGTTGGATTGCTGTGTATCAACATCCAAAAGCAAAAAAATGGTTTGATAAGGACGAACTAAGTGGAAATATTGCAAAAGCGGGTGTTGGATTATTTAATTCTGGAATAAACATGTATAATTCTAAAGATTATTCATCTTCCAAAAAAATGTTTAACAAGATTTTTGATTTATTTCCATTAGATGAAAAAAACAACCTTGAAAGGAGTAATGTTACTAAAGAGAGTATTTGGTTAAATTTATTCTATGTATCATCAGCTGAAGGAAATAATAATACATCTAAGGAGTTTTTACAAAAGCTTATAGATATTAACTATCAAGATCCACAGATATACTCTTATATGGCTAACATTTTACTAGAAGAAAAAGATAGTGAAGGAGCTTTAGAAATAATCAAATATGGACGTGAATTTTTCGAATCAGATGTTAACTTAATTATTGCTGAATTAAATTATTATTTAGGACAAAATGATTTTGTGAAAGCCGAAAAACTTTTAACATTGGCTGTGGAAGAAGACCCAAATAATCATCAGTTATTTTTTGCATTAGGTAGTAGTTACGATGAATTAAACGACTTTGAAAAGGCTGAAAATGCATATTTAGAAGCCATAGATATCAAACCAGATTTTTATGATGCTCTTTACAATTTAGGTGTTATGTATTATAATAAGGGTGGCGACATGCTTAAAGAAGCAAATAACATTAAAGATTTTAAAAAATATGACATTGCCAAGACTAATGCTGACAATACAATGTTAAAAGGGTTACCATATATAGAAAAGTGTCATGAAATTGATTTATCTGATAAAAATATATTACTTGTTCTTAAAGAATTATATTACAGAAATGGAGATGATTCCAAATACAATGATGTAATTAGTAAATTAAAATTATAACCTAAGTAGGGGGATTCATTTTATGGTTCCCCTTATTACTTTACCTTCTACTTAACATAATATTAATTATCGTTCAAGTTATACTGATTATCAGATTTGAATGTGTATGCGCTATTTGTTATTTACTCTCATTTTTTGATGTTATAATTCTTACGCCCAAAACGTTGAGATTCGCATTTTTGAAAACAAGCAGTATAAATTACATATATTGGAAATTATTTAAATGATGTTACTCCAAATTTTTAAGCTTCAGCTTTGGCTTCAGGTGCCCATTTAGTAAGATTAGCAATTCGAGTATCATTTGATGGATGTGTGCTTAAAAACTCAGGTGTTGTACTAACGTTTTTAGCCTAAATACGCTTCCACAACTCAGCTGCTTCATCAGTATTATATCCTGCTATTGCTATTATATCTAATCCTATATTATCGGCTTCTGACTCATGGTTTCTGCTAAATGGCAACATAACACCTAGAGCTGTGCTTATACTAAACTACTAAGGTAATCATTTACATCAATTCGTCGAGTTCTAACCAACGCATTGTCTTATCATCTAATTCTTGGATTATTTCTCCTAATTTTTCACTTTTTTGATTGATGTCTTGAAAGGACAAACCTTCTTGAAGTAAATATTCCTCTAGTTCTTTTTTAGTCGTTTCTAACTTCTCAATATCTTTTTCTAATTGTTCGTATTCGTATTTATCTTTATAACTAACTTTTTTAGAACCTTTAGATTTTACTTGTTGTTTGTTTTCTACACTAGAATTTGTCTTTTTATTTTTTTCTTGTTCTACTTGTTTTTCTCTGTATTCAGAATAACTGCAGTACTCTTCTTTTATAATGCCATCACCTTCAAAAATAAAAAGATGATCGGTGAGTTTATCCATAAAATACCTATCATGCGACACTATTATTAAGCAACCAGAAAATTGTAGTAAAAATTCTTCTAATTTATTAAGGGTTAACAAATCTAAATCGTTGGTAGGTTCATCGAGAATTAAAAAGTTAGGATTCTTCATCAATACCATCAATAGATAAAGTCTTCTTTTTTCTCCACCACTTAGTTTTGACACAAAAGTATGTTGTGTTTTAGGCGGAAACATAAAATGCGTTAGCATTTGTGATGCTGTTACTTTTGTACCATTAGCCATTACAATTACTTCTGCAATGTCTTTTAAGGAATCAACGACTCTTTTATCTTCCTTTAATTGTATACCCTTTTGAGAGAAATAACCATAAACAATGGTTTCTCCAATATTTACTTTTCCACTATCAGCAGTTTCATTTTGTGTAAGTATATCTAAAAAAGTGGACTTCCCCACACCATTTTTACCAACTATTCCTATACGTTCTGCCTTTTTGAAAGTGTAGTCAAAGCCATTGAGTATTTTTAAGTCACCATAGCTTTTGTAGACTTTCTTTAGTTCAAGAATTTTACCCCCTATCCTACTCATTTTAATTTCTAGATTAAGCTCATACTTAACTTTCTTTTTAGAGGCTTTTTCTTTTATATTATCGAAGTTGGATATTCTTGCCTTGGACTTAGTAGTGCGTGCTTTTGGAGAGCGTCTCATCCATTCCAATTCTTTTTTCAACAACTTACCAGTCTTTGATAAATTAGTGTCGTATATCGCTTCTCTTTCAGCTCTTTTTTCAAGAAAGTAGGCGTAGTTACCAGTATGATGGTACAACTTGCCATCTTCTAATTCTAAAATATGGTTACAGACTCTATCTAAAAAATACCTGTCATGAGTTACCATAAGTAATGTAATTTTTTGCTGTTGTAAAAACTTCTCTAACCATTCAATCATTTCTACATCTAAATGGTTTGTAGGCTCATCAAGTAAAAGTAAATCAGGTTCGTTGAGTAGTAGCAAGGCTAAGGATAAGCGTTTCTTTTGCCCTCCTGATAAATCACCAACTTTTTGTGTTAAATCACTAATATTAAATCTAAATAATATTTGTTTGATACGACGTTCATAATCCCAAGCATTTGCCTTATCCATTTTATTAGTTAAATCTTCTAAAGCTTTACTGTTCAAAGAGTTATTACTAATTTCAATATGTTTTAAGGCCCTTTGATATTTCTTTATTAATAAGCTAATATCAGTTTGGTTTTCGGTAATTAATTCCTCAATAGTATGATTAGCATCAAAATTAGGTTCTTGAGCTAGGTAAGCGACTTTTATTCCTTTTCTCAGTGTTACAGTACCTTCATCTGAAATATCTTGACCAACTAAAATCTTTAGCATACTCGATTTTCCAGTACCATTATTGGCTATTAAAGCCATTTTGTCTCCTTGGCTTAGTCCAAATGTCAAACCTTCAAATAAGATGCGTTCACCGTAGTTTTTAGCTAGATTTTCAACCGATAAATAATTCATATTACACTGTTTTTTCCAGCAAGATATCCAGTAGTCCAAGCCGATTGAAAATTAAATCCGCCGGTAACACCATCTATATCCAATATTTCTCCACAAAAATATAGGCCTTTATGAATCTTACTTTCCATAGTATTGGGGTTTATCTGATGTAGTGAAATTCCTCCACAAGTCACAAATTCTTCTTTGAATGTTGTCTTACTATTCACCTGATAACTATCATTAAAAAGTACATTTAACAGTTTATTGCCACTTTTTTTGTCTAGCTTATTCCAAGAAATTTTACTGTCAACATCTATTTTTTTGATTAGATACAACCATAATCGATTAGGTAAGTTAAAAGGGTTTTTATTGGCTATAATTCGATAGCTTTTTTTATTCTCTTTAATAATTTCTTTGTAGTCTAACTCATTCAAATTAGACCAATTAACTTGAACATTAAATTTATAATTCTTGCCTGCTAATATTCTTGCTCCCCATGCAGAACACTTTAGAATTGCAGGACCACTCATACCCCAATGTGTTATGAGTAAAGGACCAATATGTTTTAATTTATCACCTTGAATGTGTACACTTACATTTGGTGCAACAACACCCATTAAGTCTATAATATCTTCATTCGGCATATTGAAGGTAAATAATGATGGCACAGGTTTTTCAATTTCAAGACCAATATCTAAAAGCCATTGTAAGGCTTCAATTTTTGGACTTCCTCCAGATGCAATAATTATTTTATCTACTAAGACATCATTATTAATCATATATCCATTTTCTAGTGGCTTAATATTTTTAACAGGGTTTTGATACTTAATTGATACCTTGTGTTTATCACATTCACTTTTTAGACAGTCGATGATAGTTTGTGAGTTATTGGAGATGGGAAACATTCTGTTATCATCTTCTTTTTTTAATTCTACTCCCCTTTGTTCAAACCATTCAACAGTATCTTTTGTATAAAAGTGATTGAATGCTTTTTTTAAAAATCCCCCACCTCTAGGATAGTTTTTGGCAAGTTCTGAAATACTAAAACAAGCATTTGTAACATTACATCTTCCCCCTCCCGATATCTTTACTTTGTTCAATACTTTGTTGGATTTCTCAAAGAGAATAACCTCTGAATTAGAATCAGACGATTGTGCTGTTATGGCTGCCATAAAGCCTGCTGCACCCCCTCCTATTATTGCTATTCTCATATCAGTTCAAATATAAAAAGAAAATGACGAGTCTTAGTCGTCATTTTTAAACCTAATATCTAGTGAGAATTAAATTTTTCTCATTCTTAGACTCTCAGGAGTTACTTCCAAATATTCATCTTCAGCAATGTATTCCATAGCTTCTTCTAGAGAAAATTGTGTCTTAGGAGCTATCTTCATCGCTTCATCTGAGCCAGATTTTCTCATATTGGTTAATTGTTTTCCCTTAACTAGATTAACTTCTAAATCGTTCTCTCTATTGTGTTCTCCAATTACTTGACCTTTGTATATAACATCGGCGGGTCCAACAAAAAAGCGCCCTCTATCTTGAAGTCTATTTAGTGCAAAAGGTGTTGCTGGTCCTTGTTCAGATGAAATAAGAGAGCCTTTCAATCGAGATGGAATATTTCCTTTAAGAGCTTGAAATTCTATAAATCGATGTGTCATAACTGCTTGACCAGAAGTCGAAGTCAACATATTATTTCTTAAGCCAATGAGTCCACGAGATGGAATATCAAATTCTAAATGTTGTAAATCGCCCTTAGGCTCCATTACTAGTAAATTACCTTTTCTCATTGTAACTAATTCTATAGCCTTGCCTGAAAATTCTTCAGGAACATCAATGACTAAAGTTTCGTATGGCTCACATTCAATACCATCAATTTCTTTAACTATAACTTGCGGTTTACCAACTTGTAATTCATAACCTTCACGACGCATTGTTTCAATGAGTACTGATAAATGAAGAATTCCTCTACCAAATACATTGAATTTATCCTCAGTATCTGTTGGGTCAACTCTTAATGCTAAGTTTTTCTCTGTTTCTTTATATAATCTATCCCTAAGATGTCTTGAGGTAACAAACTTGCCTTCTTTTCCAAAAAACGGTGAGTTATTGATAGTAAATAACATACTCATTGTTGGCTCGTCAACTTCAATTCGTGTAACTGCTTCAGGATTTTCTAAATCTGAAAGCGTATCACCTATTTCAAAATCATCAAGACCAATAATGGCACATAAATCTCCGCTACGCACTTTACCCACTTGTTCTCTGCCAAGACCCTTAAAAACAAATAACTCTTTAATACGGACTTTCTTTTGTACGCCATCTTTTAAAAGCATATAGTCTTTACCAATAATCAAATCTCCTCTAAAGACTCTACCAATGGCTATTCTTCCCTTAAATGATGAATAGTCTAGAGATGTAATTTGCATTTGAGCACTTCCTTCATTGTAGGGAGCTTCTGGAATGTTTTCTAGAATAGCATCCATTAATGGAATGATATTATCATTTTGTACTTTCCAATCAGTATTCATCCAACCCATTTTGGAAGATCCATAGATAGTAGCAAAATCCAGTTGTTCTTCACTAGCATCTAAATTGAACATCAAATCAAAAACTGCTTCGTGAACAATGTCTGGAGTACAGTTTTCTTTATCTACCTTATTAACTACAACAATAGGTTTAAGTCCAAGCTCAATAGCTTTGCCTAAAACAAAACGTGTTTGTGGCATTGGACCTTCAAAGGCGTCAACAAGTAAAAGTACACCATCAGCCATCTTTAGAACACGTTCAACCTCTCCTCCGAAGTCGGCGTGACCTGGTGTATCAATGATATTAATTTTCACATCATTATACATAACAGATACGTTTTTAGAAAGTATAGTTATTCCTCTTTCTCTCTCTAAATCGTTATTGTCTAGTATAAGTTCGCCCGTATCTTTTCTACTGTCTATAGTTTCACACTCTTGGATTATTTTATCTACTAAAGTGGTTTTGCCGTGATCAACATGTGCTATGATAGCAATGTTGCGAATGGATTGTGTCATTTATTTTGAATCTCTATTTACTCTAAGTTCTCTCCCGTCTATGTAAATACCTTTAAAGCTATTGGCTAAATTTTTAGAATGGCGACCATCTACCTCAAAAAAGCTACATTTTTTTTGTAAATCAACATCGCCAACATCTGATTTGCGAATTTTTGCAGTTTCTGAAATAAAATCTACTAAATCAGATTTACTTACGCCATCTAATTTACCTACATTAATAAAGAATCTAGCACCTTTCTTATTAGATTTTTTACTCTTTTTATCGGCTTTGTCATTTCTTTTGAAATCTGACTTGGAGCGGTCTCTTTTATCTGATTTTCTATCACGCCCTTTACTTCTTCTGTCAGAATCTCCTCTAGAAGAACGCTTTGAAGCTCTTTCACTTTCATTTAAGTCTTTGCCCTTTTTATTGTAGTTCAAAGCATCTATTTCCTTAGAAACTAATTTTTCTACAAGTTCTTCATAACTTAAAGAACCCAAAAGCATTTGAATATCAGTTAATAATTTACCGTTTAAGTCTTTTTTAATAGGAGAATTTAAAAGATTGCTTGCCCATTTACTGAGGCGTATGTTAAGTATGTCCTCAACGCTCGGGATACTTATTTTATCAATTTTCAATTTGAGAGCTTTTTCAAGCCCATCTAATTTTCTCATATCCCTATTGGTAAGGATAGATAATGAAATTCCTTTCTTACCTGCTCTAGCTGTACGACCACTTCTGTGAGTATAATAAGATGGGTCGTCTGGAAGAGCATAATGTATAACGTGTGTCAAATCATTGACATCTATTCCCCTTGCAGCGACATCAGTTGCAACCAATACTTGTAAAGTGTGGTTTTTAAATCGCTTCATAACTCTATCTCTTTGAGCTTGTGATAAATCACCGTGAAGTGCTTCTGATTGGTATCCACTTTTATTTAAGTCGTCAGCAAGTTGTTGGGTTTTAATCCTAGTACGACAAAATATAACCCCTCTAAATCCTTCTTCTACATCAAGAACTCTTTTAAGTCCCTCAAATTTATCTGATGATTTAACAACAGCATATTGGTGCTCTATATTTTCGTTCAGTTGATTTCCTGTAGAAACTTTAACTTCTACGGGCTTTG
>CAJWHN010000016.1 GCA_913041085.1 uncultured Flavobacteriales bacterium
GTGGGTGGCTTAAATCAATAGCGTTTATAATTTGGTCAATTTCTTCAGTACTTAAGGTGTTAGGAAGTTTCAGTCCTTTTTTTGGTCCTTCAATTAGGTTGCTAGGGTCTTTACTAATGACATCTTCTAATATCAAATATTTGAAAAAAGCTTTAATTCCAGATAGTATTCTAGCCTGAGTACTTGCACTCATTCCGATTTCTGCTACCCAGCGTATAAAGGCGGTCAAATCACTAGTATTTATTTTTTTAACACTAACTTTATTGCCGTTCATATCTAGATAGTCAGCGAGTTTATTGACGTCTCTTACATAAGATTCTATAGAATTTTCTGATAGATTTCTCTCTAACATCAAATAAGAACGAAAACCATTTATGTTATTTTTCCAACTCATTGATTACTTTTGCACTATGAAAGTAGTAATTGTTAATGGACCAAATTTAAACTTATTAGGCGTAAGAGAAAAAAGTATTTATGGTGAACAATCATTCGAAGAATATTTAAAAGAATTACGTCAAACTTTTACTAGTATAATTATAAGCTATTTTCAGAGTAATGTAGAAGGTGATATTATTAATTGTCTTCATGAAAATGGCTTTGATAGCGATGCTATTATTCTAAATGCTGGAGGATATACACATACCTCTGTTGCTATCGCTGATGCCATTTCTTCTATCAATTCTCCTGTTATTGAGGTACACATCTCAAATATTTATTCCAGAGAAGAATTTCGTAAAAAATCTTTAATAGCTCCATATTGTAAAGCTAGTATTTGTGGTTTTGGACTAGATAGTTATCGTTTGGCTCTTGAAAGTTTAAAAAACTAATTCACTAAAAATCCACGATGAGGTTTCAGTCTTTTTTTAACGAAATCCAAATCACTATCTTTAATAATAATCGAGCAAATAGAGTGTAACTCACTAATCTGTTCTGATGACTTATCTAAATAAGAAATGTCTTCTTTTGTCATAAATTCAACAAGATGTGTTAGTTGATGTTCAGCAGTTTTTAAAGCATCTACACCTCTAAAATCCCAAACTAGACGAATTTTATTTTCCATGAAACATGAATTCAACAGATTGATTAAACAATTCACTAAGTGATATCCCTTGGCAGCGTGCTTGTTGTGGAATAATACTTTCTTCAGAAAGACCGGGTACAGTATTAGCTTCAATGATGTAAGGTTCATTATCCATAATTATAAAGTCTACTCTTGCAATTCCATTTAGTTCTAGCAATTGATAAATTTCAATAGTTCTTTCAGAAACTTTTTTAGCCAAGTTGTCACTAATTCGTGCTGGAGTGATTTCTTTTGATTTACCCTCGTATTTAGCTTCGAAATCAAAAAAGTCATTTTCACTGACAATTTCTGTAATCGGAAAGGTTTCAATTGTGCCGTTTAAGTTATGAACACCACAAGTTACTTCAGTGCCAATTAATAAGGATTCAATAAGGATATATTCGTCGTGCTTAAAAGCTTTGTCTATGGCGGGCATTAGTTCTTCAATAGATTTGACCTTGCTGATACCAAAACTACTTCCGTTACCATTAGGCTTAACGAAACATGGTAGTTTCAACTGTTTAATGATGTTTGAAGAATCTATTGTATCTCCTTTTTTTAGTTTTATAGACTTAGCACAAGGAATATCAAAATTTCTTAAAAATTCGTTACAAGCTCCTTTGTCAAAACTTAATGCAGAAGCTTTAACTCCAGAGCAGGTATAAGGTATTTCTAAATTATCAAGATAGTGTTGTAGTACGCCATTTTCTCCAGGTGTTCCGTGAATAGCCATAAATACACCGTCAAATTTTATCATTTGATTGTCAATATCTACACTAAAATCGGATTTATTAATGGGGTATGACTTTCCGTTTTTTTCTAATCTCCAGCCTTCATTGTCGATAATTACAGCAAAGGCATTGTATTTCTCTTTATCTAGAAAGTTCAATGCGACCTTTCCACTTTTTAGTGAAATTACTTTCTCAGCAGAAAAGCCTCCTATTACAACGGCGATATTCTTCATAATTCAAAAATAAACTAAATACATATAATCACGACATGGGCAGCATAATTATTATATTTGTTTTCCGTTATCGATTAATATGGAAAATAGCAACAATTCTTGGTTATCGTTTTTATTAACTAAATCATTTTATAAAAATTTATCGTTTTCACTCATAACAGTTATTGTTATTGTTTTATCAATATTGTTGGTGTTGAGGTTTTATACTCGACATGATGATTTAATTGAATTACCAGATTTTAGCGGTATGGATATTCAAGAAACAGATAGTATTTTAAGTGAAAAGTCATTAAGATACATTGTTATAGATTCTGTTTTTAATACGGAACTTGCTCCTCATAGCATAATTGACCAAGACCCTATTGCTGGTTCCTTTGTAAAAGAAGATAGACGAATTTATCTTACTATAGTTGCTAAACGCAAAAAACAAGTTGTGATGCCAAGGTTAGTTGACTTGAGTTTACGTCGTGCAGTTTCTAAATTGAAGGCACTAGAGCTTTCAGTTGGTAATTTGAACTTTGTTCCTGATATGGCCAAGAATGCGGTGCTTAAACAAACGATTGATGGTAAAGAAGTAGAGTCTGGCACTCAAGTATTTGTAGGTACACAAGTTGACTTAGTAGTAGGAGACGGGCTGAGTGATGTGATGGTTAATCTTCCAAATTTAAATGGATTGACCAAAGAAGACGCTGAAATTTTACTGCAAATGAATTCTATTAATTTAGGCTTAGTTCTTTTCAATTCTTCTGTTAAAGATAGTGCTACAGCTGTAGTTTATCGTCAGCGTCCTTCAGCTGAAGATAATACAATGATTAATTTAGGTAGAAACGTTGATATATATCTTACATCAAACAATAGTACCGATGAATAGATTAATAGTTGTTTTGATATTAATTTGTCAAATTTCGGTAGCTCAGGAATTTGTAAATCCCTTAATGTATAATTCACAAATACCTCAATCTTTTCCAAGGTCAGCTTTTGAATCAAATACTCCACTAGATTTACCATTTTATGATGATTTTTCTGACTATTTAGTATATCCAAAGTCTTCTCATTGGTTAGATAATGATGTTTTTGTAAATAGAAATTATCCAATAAACCCATTAAATATTGGTGTAGCTACTTTTGATGGTTTAGATTCAATTGGTAGTGCTAGAAATTTAGCATCAGAAACAGTCCATGGCCCATCCGATTTTTTAACATCTAGGCCTATAGATTTATCAAATTCATCTGAAGTTTATTTATCCTTTTATTTACAATCAACAGGGATAGGGAATGAGCCAGAATCTAATGATATATTTATGTTAGAATGCTTAGATACGGATTTAATATGGCAAACGGTTTGGGATACTACAGGCTACAGCCTTTCGGATTTTGAAAAGATTATTATTACCCTTGATGATAATGCTTTTTTACACGACACCTTTCAATTTAGGTTTCATAATGAAGCTACATTATCTGGAAATTTTGACCACTGGCACTTAGATAATGTATTACTTACTAATGATTTATCTTTATCCAATGACATAGAAGATTTGGCTTTTGTCTATGAGACTTCTCAAATGTTGAATTTTTATACTTCTATTCCTTGGACTCATTTTGATCAAAATAGGGCCGCTTATATGGCGTCTACGATGGACACTTGGGTTAGGAATAATTACTCGACTACACAAAGTGTAGACTATACCTATGATATTTATACTCAAGATAACGACTTAATATTCCATTATCCTTCTACTGGTCCTAGTAGAAATGATGAAATACCAGCTTTTCAAACAAATAACTTTTCTTATTCTGATGATTCTCCTGCTGCAATTACAGTGGGTGTATCTGCTTTTCCATCAACTAGTCCTGGTTTAAAATCTAACTCATTTACTATTGTTCAGTCTCTAGCAACTGATGATAATGATTTGTTTAAAACTAATGATACTTTGAAGTATGTTCAACACTTTGACAATTATTATGCCTTAGATGATGGCTCTGCTGAAGCCTCATATGGAATAAATGTTGAAGGGGGTATGGTTGCTATGTTGTTTAATATTTCTGAATACGACACCCTAAAAGCTGTTCAAATTCATTTTGAAGAAAACTATGAAGATTCTGATGGTCAAGCGTTTAGTATTACATTATGGAATAGTGAATCGGGGATTCCATCTGATATAATTTATCAAAGTCAAATATTTTACCCTCAATATATAGACGTTAAAAACGGTTTTTATGAGTATGTATTAGAAAGCCCTATTAGTGTATCTGGTTCAGTGTTCATTGGTTGGGAACAATATTATGACGAAATCATAAATGTTGGATTGGATAAAAACACCATCAATAATGATAGAATGTTTTATAATCTTGGAGCTGGTTGGAATCAATCTAATTGTGCTGATTGTGATGGTACTTGGATGATTAGACCAGTATTTGGAAGTTTGACCACTTCATCGATAGATAATGTTTTAACGACTTATTTTGGTGTGTATCCTAACCCTGCATCAACTTCAGTTAGTATTGAATTTGAAGAACCTCATACGCTTTCTGTTTTCAATTTGAGTGGTAAGCAAGTTTATAAGAAGTTTTCTGATGATCGACATAATATTGACTTACAATCGTTTTCTAAAGGTATATACATACTTGAAATACAAAGCGATTACCAAAAACACAGAAAAAAGTTAGTAGTACAATGATGAATGAAGTGGAGGAGGAATTATTTGAACATCATCGAGTGGTTGCCGACAAAGGGCAAGAACCTCTTAGAGTAGATAAATTTCTTATAAATCGACTTGAGGGTACTTCTAGAAATAAAATTCAACAAGCGGCTATTGATGGTTATATACACGTTAATGATAAGGCTGTAAAATCTAACTATAAGGTTAAGCCCCATGACCTAGTTACGGTCATGTTTAAAAATCCACCTAGGGAAATTGAACTTATCCCTCAGGATATTCCATTAGACATTATCTACGAAGATGATGATATAGTCATTTTAAATAAAGAGGCTGGAATGGTGGTTCACCCTGGTTACGGCAATTATTCGGGTACTTTAGTAAATGCTTTAGCCTATCATTTTAAAGATTTACCTGCCAATGGTGGCGATATTACACGACCTGGCTTAGTACATCGTATTGATAAAAACACCACAGGATTGATGGTTATTGCCAAAAATGAGATGGCTATGACTTCATTATCTAAGCAATTTTTTGATAGGACTATTGATAGGAGATACAATGCCTTAGTTTGGGGTGAATTAAAAGACGAAGAAGGTAGCATTGAAGGTCATATAGGGAGAAGTCTTAAAAATAGAAAAGTTATGACAGTCTTCCCTGATGGAGAGTATGGAAAACATGCTAAAACCCATTATAAAGTATTGGAACGCTTTGGATACATTAGTCTTGTAGAATGTAAGCTTGAAACGGGGCGTACCCACCAAATAAGAGTGCATTTCCAACATATAAAACACTCGCTTTTTAATGATTTCGAATATGGTGGAGATAAAATTTTAAAAGGTACGACCTTTTCAAAGTACAAGCAATTTGTTGAAAACTGTTTTCGTATGATTCCTCGTCAATCATTGCACGCCAAAAGTTTATCTTTTTCTCATCCTCGTACAAATGAATTGTTAAGTTTTGATTCAGAATTGCCTGATGATATGAAAAGTGTCATTGAAAAGTGGAGAAACTATGCTATTCATAAGATTTAATAGCTTTTAACGTCTTTTTTCTCAAATACAAAATTGTTATAGTCTTTAACGGTATTGTACACTGTATCTCTTTCAATTGGGTGTCTCTTTACATTTTTAATGAGTTCCACTAACTGTTGTGTGGATAAACTAGGACTTTGCTCTTCAGCACCTGCCATAGAGTAAATTTTAGTAGTGTCATCAATAGTGCCATCGATATCATTTACACCATAAGACAGGCTTATTTGAGCCGTATTTCTACCAATCATTGGCCAGTAAGCTTTTAGGTGTGGAAAATTATCCATAAAAATTCTACTGATAGCATATACTTTTAAATCTCTAATGACACTGACTTCTGGAATATGTGACATTTGGTTGTCGCCGTTTCTAAATTTTAGAGGAATAAAAGTGTTAAAACCTTGAGTCTTATCTTGTAAGTTTCTAAGTCTGTTCATATGGTCAATAAGGTGCTTAGGTTCTTCTATGTGTCCATACAGCATAGTTGCGTTAGATGGCATACCTAATTTGTGAGCTGTTTCATGAATCTCTAACCATTGTTCAGAAGAACACTTGTCATTACAAATTTCAGCTCTAATTTGTTCATCAAAAATTTCAGCACCACCTCCTGGCAAAGAATCTTGACCATGCGATTTAAGAATGCTCAATCCTTCTTCAAAACTTACTTTAGCTTTTCTACACATATACTCTAGCTCAACGGCAGTAAAGGCTTTCACATGAATATCAGGTCTAATTTCTTTAACTCTCTTGATGAGGTTTGCAAAATAGTGTAAACCCATTTTAGGGTGAACTCCTCCGACAATATGTACTTCTGTAATAGGTTGGTCTTTATACTTTTCCATCTTTTGGATAATATCTTCTTCAGATAATTCCCAACCTTCTGTTTTATGTTTAAGTAACTTAGAGTAGGAGCAAAACTTACAATCAAAGACACAAATATTTGTAGGTTCTATGTGTATGTTTCTATTAAAATAAGTAAAGTTTTGATGTTTTTTTTCTCTTATAAAGTTGGCTAGTGACCCTAAAAATGATAAATCAGCATCAAAAAGGCGAATACCTTCTTCGGCTGTTATTCTTTCGCCACCTATTACTTTTTCTGCAATTTTTTTGAAGTCGGCATTAAGAGACTTATTTTCGAGAATGTGTGATAAAGTGTTGTTCATTTAACGATTTAAAATCAGTCTTTCTGTTATTTTTTCCTCACCATTAGAAAACTCTATAAAATAAACACCATTACTTTTTGTCGATAAATCTATTTTAAGACTATTAAGTAAGTTGTTTGAATATACTTCTTTACCTAGAATAGTGTATACTTTAACTTGAGTTAAATCTTCATTTTCTTTACTAACAAATATTATTCCACTTGTTGGGTTAGGATAGATGTTAAGGGATTGTTTGAATTCTTCTAAATCAATACTGCTTCCTTCAGAGTCCACAAGTATATATGCAGACTTAATCTCTGAACTTTCATCATCACCTTCAGTTACTTTAAGTCTTACTGTAAAGTTACCACTATTGCTGTATGTTACCACTGGTGAGGGTTCATTCGAATTTGCAGGACTTACACCTGCACCATAAAACGTCCATTCATAAGAGTCAGGATTTCCAGTTCCTGTATAGCTGAATTGCGTGGCGTATCCCGTAAGAACGTGAGTATGCGAAGCTTTGAAGTTTGAAAAAAGTGATGTTCCACAAACTTTACCATCTAAGCTAGTTACACCAGAATTAGTTGGATCTAACCAAGGCTTTAGTTGTCTATTGCTAGTATTTCCATTTTGATCCCAGCTGTATGAAAACTTTCCATAAAAGTCCGAGCCATTTAGTAAAAATGCTGGTGAACAAGCAGAACTTCCTGTAGAAAGATCACCCACTATTTGTTTATTGGCGTTTAATAGAGGGCTTCCTGAAGAACCACCTTCAGTAACTCCATGACCATTATCAGTTGATGCCCATTTGACTCTCCAATCATATCCGGAACTTGTAGCTGATTGAGTATACCTTGATATTTTTTTTATATCACCAGCAGGATGGTGAATACCTACTCCATTTGTTGATGCTGAATTCGCTCTGTTCCATCCTGCAGCAAATAAACCATAATCATATGGGGGTTCGTTATTTAATTCAATTAGATGAAAATCTGAAGTTCCACTTATACTACCTGTAGCACTACTATTAGAAATTTTGCTACAACCAGTCATTGTGTTGGATGATGGACTGCTATTAGGGTTTTCACATTCAGATGCCTCATAATTAAAGTAAAATAACCATTGATTCATATCATTTGTTGTAGCATAGGCATTATTGTCATCATCAAAAGTGCAATGGTCAGCAGTTAAGATGTATGGCTTACAATTTTGTTCAGTATTATTAATAAATGAACCGCTACACCAATAACTATTACCACCAATTTTTATGCTAATTCTACAAACTGCTCTTTTGACATCTTGCCAGTCATCTCCTTCTGGTGAACAATTGACATTAACTTGACAGGATTCCGAGTCACCAAAACCGCTTACACTTCGAGCTTTATTGATTGAGCGATATGCATAAGAAACTTGATTGATATGAATGATAGGTTGTCCTTCACCTTTTTGAACATATTCTAAAGTTAATTCGCTATCTTCAATGATTTCGTTGGCAAAAAAGCCACTTTCGTGATTATTTGCATTTGTATAAGCACCCAAAAGTTTAGTTTTATCAGAATTGTAAATAAATAAGTTACCATTAGATGGAAGCCAAAAAGCATCGTAGTATAATCCTAAAGCTTGTGCTCCTTCAGATTTGATATTCACTCGCCATACCCTTATATCATTTTCAAGATTTTCCCATAATCCATCTTTGGAAGGGTCTATATCACAATCTAGCTGAACTGCGTATCTGTAAGGTTTACCTTTTAATGCATTATCATTATCTTCTTTTTCTATAGTAATTATATTTGGAGCTACTAGTTCTACAGTAGGGACTTCTCTAGATAAAGTTTGTGAAAAACTAACCGGTATACCGTCAGAACTAATTTGTGAAAAACCGAATTGACTAACTAGAATGCATAATATTAAAATAGACTTTCTCATTGAATGATTATTTTTTGGTATTGAGTGTATTCGTTTTGGGTACTTATAAGAACTAAATAGGGTCCTTTATCAAGATGGTACAAATTTAACTCTTCTTCTTTGTTGTGGCAATTTTTTTCTAATACAATCTTACCCATTAAATCATAAATTCTTATGTATTCAATTTTAAATGGTGATTCAATTATTAGCATACCATTACTGGGGTTTGGATAAACTATTAATGCATCTTGTTGTGATAGCTCTTTAATTGTTGAAATAGTACATAAGTCGAATTCAATTTCGGAATTAAAATTTCCATTAAATACTTGGTTATTAATAGATATAAAACCATTTCCAAAATCACAACATATTCCGTCTTCGTATTCATCGTAAACTACTAGTGTATAGCAACTGTCAACATCTTGACAAAAACTAAACGTATTGAGCTGATTGCTTACAAGTTCATTTTCATATGCTATAATCTCGTTGTTATCATTTAGTATTTCCCATCTATTTTCTTCAGCATAGTTGTCTGTTTGAATTTGAAATTCAAAGGGTGAGCCATCTTTCAGATTAAAATTAACTACTAAGGTGTCATTGTTGGGGTTTAAATCACGAAATCCGTTTGGAGAAGATGAATAAATTAAAAGAGTATGTTGACCTGCTGATAAAGTGTAATTACCGAGATTAATCTCTACTGATGAGTTTGGCAAAAGGTCACCGCTCCATTCCATCATTTGTGTTTCTCCATCATCAATTTGAAAATAAATTTGAGATTCGTATACACTAGAAGTTGAATAGTTGTATAGTGAAGTTATTAATTCAAATTCATAACCGCAAAAATCTTGGTTATTTGTTGGAGATACATTTTCGTTGATACCAATATCTTCATAGGGTAGTGAACAGGCTTGCGATTGAATTAAATCTGTTCTCTGCGAATTTAAGGTGGCATGCATTCTATCTTTTTGTCCTTCTGTAAAAAGATTCATGCAAGCATCGTCTGTGTAGTCCATAAAGTTTTGAAACATATCCCCATTATTTGAGCAAGTTGGGCTAGGGTGTGAAGGGCAACCGTAGTTTTCTGTATCTTGTATAGGAGTGTCTTGCACTTGGTCGTTTCCGCAATTGCTATCGCCCCAAATATGTAAAAGATTGAGCCAGTGACCAAGCTCATGAGTAGCAGTTCTACCTTTGTTAAATGGAGGAGAAACATTTATAGTTCCAAAATTATTGTAATTAATGACTACAGCATCTCTACTTTCAATACCCCCTGGAAAAGAGGAGAAGCCAAGGGCATTAGTTAAATCACAAACGTAGATATTTAAATATCTTTCGGGATTCCAAATAGTCTTACCCCCCAAAGAATCGTGAAAAATTCGGTTGTCGTATAAAGAAAATGAACTAATACCGGTTTGGGTGTAGGTAATTCCCGACGAACTGTCATTATTAGGTGTTCGCTGAGCTAGACAAAAATTGATATTGCAGTTGGCTGCAACATTAAGGAATTCTGCAGGTGTTTGATTGGCATCAGGATTATTTCGATTAAAATCTTGATTAAGGACATCAAGCTGGCTTTGAATTTGTTCTATACTAATATTCTCGCTTTCGTTTTCATAAAGAATATGGAAAACTACAGGTATATTGTATGAGTTTAAAGCGGTACTTTTTTGCCATTTTATAATGTCATTTTCAATTATTTGACGCTTTTCAATAAGTTGAGGGTGGTCTTTAGTATCAGCATTCCATCTTTGCATAGTACCACATCTAAGCTGAGAAAATCCCTGAGATGATGTGATTATCAAAAGTAACAAGGTCAAGGGTATGTAGGATATTCGCCTCATATCAAAGTCTAAGGTTGAAAATCAGGATTGTTGATAAAACTTGTATCTGTCAAGGTTTTTAGAAAATTTATCAAATCTACTTTGTTTTGTTGGCTCAAACCTAATCCTACACCAACTTTTTTCATTAATGGGTCAATAGTAGTTGAATTATGACCGCCAAAATTATAATGTTCAATTACCTCTTCTAAGTTTTGAAATCTGCCATCATGCATGTATGGTGCTGTAAGTTCGATATTTCTAAGAGATGGGCTTTTAAACTTACCTTTATCATTTATATCTCCAGTAACATTAAACCTTCCGTTATCCATTTCTAACTCTGGGTCTAGACCATTATTATGGAAATCATTACTTGTGAATAAAGGGTAGGAGTGACAGTGAAAACAATCGCCTTTTTCTGTGGTGAAAATTTCTTTACCTCTCAATTCTGAAGGTGTGAGACTTGCTCTATAGTCTAAGAATTTATCGAATTTAGAATCGGCAGAAATTAGTGTTCTTTCAAATTGGGCTATAGCTTTAACTACATTTGTTGAATCTATTATTCTTGTGTTGAATGCTAATTCAAAAAGATCTTTGTATTCTTCACTTTGCATTAACTTAGAACTTACTTCTTTCCAATTTAAAGAATGTAATTCAATTGGGTTGATAACTGGTTCAAAAGCTTGACTTTCTAAGTCAGATATGCTTCCATTCCAATTAAAATCTTTTGACCATGCAAGATTTATTAAAGCCATAGCATTTCTGTTTCCAGAAATACCATCTATTCCAATATTATATTGTGAATTATTTGCAAATGAGCTTATTTGCAAATGACAATCAGAACAAGACATTGTGTTATCTCCTGAAAGAAGAGGGTCGTAGAAAAGTTTTTTACCTAATTTAATACCTTCTTCTGTCATGGGGTTATCAGCTGAAATACTAGCTTGTGGAAAGCCTTTCGGCTTTTCTAAAACTATATAATTTGGATTGTAAATAAATGGTTCAACATAAGGGATATCTCTTTGACAAGAAAAGAGTATAAATGTTAAAATTATATGTATATGTTTAATGAATTTCAAAAGAGGTAGAGAAGTTATCCATTAATAGTCGTGCCAACTTATTATTAGTACTTTGGTGTGGTAAGTCATCAGAAAAATCAACAGAGTCAAAAATTTTAGATAAATCTACATCAACTATAATGTTGCTTGGATTTTCATAGGATATATTTATAGGTTTTTCTAAAGCTACATTTCTAAGCAAATCACTGTGAGCTAAATGATAGGTTAATGGATAATAATCATCGCCCAATAGTGTATCTATTTTGCCTTCTATCATTACAAAGATATAAGACGAGGGCTCCATTGCCCAAAAGGTATTTTGATTCAGTCCTAATGGATGGTTTACATCATAATTTGCAGGAGTTGTGCTATTCTGTTCACTATTCAGTCCCAAATCAAAATACAAGCTATCAAAAGTTCCTTCTTTTAGGTCAAAAACTAGACTTTTAGAATTAGTATTGTCTATATCGAATAGGTGAGCTTCACTAAGAAATTTATTCTCATCTGATGACTTAAGTTGAATATTACTCATATAGAATTTAATTTTTTCAAGACGAAAACTATAATCTTGGCTATGTATAGTATCGTACTTGCCAATGGCTTGATTACCATTTACTAGTCTGAAGTCTATATTTATACTACCGTTATAAAGGCAAGAGTTATCATCTTCATTAGCCTCACTATCATAATTTATAGCGTTATCATCGGTACAGCCAGGTTCTTTACATGAGAAAAATGTAAGTAAAAGACCAAATAAAGCTAAGTTAAAAAAATGGGAGATCTTCATTGGTACAAATATAACGATTATCCAGATTTAAACTATTAAACGTTAATAGTAAGTGATTAATTGTAAAATGGACTAATTGTGAATAAGTGTTGTCGGTCTAAAGGTATTTTTTTCTTTTAATTATCTATTTTGCGAAAACAAATCGATGAGTAAAAACCTACACATATACCGTTCTTCTGCTGGCTCAGGAAAAACCTACTCATTGGTGCGCAATTATATAGGAATGGCATTGGTTGGTGATGGCAGTACATTTTATCCACGTTACTTTAGACATATTTTAGCTATTACCTTTACTAACAAAGCGGCATCTGAAATGAAAGAACGGGTGTTATCGTTCATTTCCGATTTGTCAAAAGGTGTAGGTCAGGGCAAAGATCATTCATTCTTTAGTCACATTCAGGAGGATACTTCTTTAAGCGATGATGATATCAAAAATCGCTCACAGCAGATTCTCACAGCTATATTACATAACTATACAGATTTATCCATTTCTACTATTGATAAATTTGTTTTTCGCATTGTACGAACTTTCTCCCATGATTTGCAAATGGCTCAAGCCTTTGAGGTAGAGATGGATAAAGATTTGCTAATACAGCCAACTGTATCTTTTTTAATTAGTCGAATAGGAACAAATAAAGAAGTGTCTGATGCTTTGGTAGCATTTGCTTTGAGCAAGGCTGATGAAGGCAAGAGTTATAATATTGAAAATGCTCTTGAACAGTTTGCTAAACATTTATTCATCGAAAAATCTGAGAAGTTTATCAGTTCACTTAATGATGTAAGTATTTCCGACTGTTTGGAAGTAAAGAACGATTTATTATCAGAAATCGATGCTTTTGAACAGTTGTTGTTAAATAAAAGAAAGGAATTCTTAGCTTTTTGCAAAACTTTCAATCTAGGTCCAAAAGACTTTACGAGAAGTTCATTTTACAATTATTTTAATAATTTTAGAAAACGTTCTTCAGATAAATTCTTCCCCTCAGACACATTGCAGAAAAATGTAGCCAATAACAAATGGAGTGCTAATTCGGTAGATGAGGATAAAAAAGAAATCATAATCAATCACGCTGATTTTCTAAGCGCTCTTTTTGACGATGTACAAAAGCATTTAAGAGTAGGCTTTAAGGATTATATTTTTAATAAGCTCTTATTGAACAATATCTTTTCCATAGCAGTACTGAATGAGTTGTCAAAGGAATTAGAACAGTTTAAAGAAGAAAATAATGTCAAGCATATTTCAGAATTTAACAACGCCATTGCAGAAATAATCCGTAAAGAGTCTACACCATTTATTTATGAAAGGCTAGGAGAGAGGTATCATCATTTTTTGATAGATGAATTTCAAGACACTTCAGTAATGCAGTGGCATAATTTATTGCCATTGGTTCATAACTCTTTATCAGAGGGTTATCAGAACCTTATTGTAGGTGATGCCAAGCAGTCTATATACCGATGGCGAGGGGGTGAGGTAGAACAATTCGTGCAGTTGCCAGAACATATCTTTCAATCTGAATTATTACCAAACCCAGACGAATTGAAAAATAGTTTGTTGAACAATGCTGAGGAAAAAGTATTGTCAGACAATTGGAGAAGTGATAAAGAGATAGTACAATTTAACAACACTTTCTTTAACAATTTAAAGACTATCATAAGTCCAGATTTACAAGCCATATACGAATCAAGCGAACAAAACCCTAAGGGTAAAGATGGTGGGTATATACATATCGATTTAACGCCTGATACCAAAAGCTTTAAATCCGATGTGATGGATAAGATTATAAAACAAATTGAGGTGTTGAGGTCTATGAATTACGATTTTAAGGACATGGCTATTTTGTGTAGAACTGGAAAGGAAGCATGTCAGGCAGCAGAAAGTCTAAATAAGGTGGGTATTAATGTTTTATCTGATGAGGCTCTTTTGTTGAGTGCCTCAAAAGATGTGAATTTCATTTTAGCAGCATTGGCATTTCTAAATAATACTCAGGATAAAGTGTCTCAAACCTATATAGTTAGTTATTTATATTACAATTATGAGAATGTTGATTACAATTTACATCAAGTTTTGGAGTCGGTTGGCAAGGGCGATAGTCATGTTTTCAATGCCTTTATTACATCTTTAGGAATTGATTTCAAACCACAAGCTCTTTGGGAATTGGCTATATATGATTTGGTAGAACGATTAATACATGTCTTTAAACTTTCTTCAACAGATATTTACCTTCATTATTTTCTAGATGCCATACATAAGTTCTCTATAAAAAATAGTAACGATATAGTGGCATTTTTAGAATGGTGGGACAAAAACCATGATAAGGAGGCTATTGTAGTGCCTGACGATATGGACGCTGTGAAAGTAATGACAGTTCATAAATCTAAGGGTTTAGAATTTCCAATAGTGTTTATTCCTTTTAATTGGAAAGTAGGTCAGGCAAGTGATGAAATATGGGTTGATGCCAAAGGCAAAATAAAGAAAATGAAAGTGGTGCTATTGAACAATAGTAAGCAATTAGAACGTTCAGAATATGCCGATATTCATAAAGAGGAGAAAAATAAATCTATAATGGACGATTTGAATGTTCTGTATGTGGCTATGACTCGAGCTAAGCATCAGTTATATATCTATACTGCTGAATATAAAAAACTAGATGATTTTAATACACTGAGCAAGTTAATTGGTTATTACTTTCAAAGTACAACACATGAATTCCCAATTAGTATTGGAAAGTTAGAGCCTAAGTCAGAGGATAAAGACATTGATAACTTGGCAATTAATTTAAATTATTCTTCTTTATCTGATTGGAGGAAGACCATTCGTCTAAAGAACAATTCCAATCAATTATGGGATATCAATTTAGATAGACAACAATGGGGGAGTTTGTTGCATGAATGTTTGGCTCAGATTCATTATACAAAAGATAAGGAGTCAGTACTTGATAAATTAGAACGTAACGGCTTAATATCAGTAGAGATGAAAAGTAAGCTAAGAAAAAGAGTTGAGGAATTACTAAATGATGAACAACTAATGCCATTCTTTTTAGAAGATTGGGAAGTGAAAACTGAACAAATCATTTTACAAGAAAGTGGCGAAAGTTATGTGCCAGATCGACTTTTAATTAAAAATAATAAAGTAAAAATTATTGATTACAAGACGGGCTCGACATCTCAAATGGAAAAACATAAGAAACAAGTAGATAGATATCATAAAGCATTGAAAAAGATGGGTTTTAAAGAAATATCTAAATATTTAATTTATACTGAAGAAAACGATAAAATAGTACAGTGGTAAAGCCTTTTTTAGAAAATATCGCTCAACAAATTTTGGATAAAGGAAACACCGATAGACTAACGGTAGTGTTGCCCTCAAAACGTTCTATAGTATTTCTAAAACATTATTTGTCCAAGTACATTTCTAAGCCCATTTGGTTGCCCAAAATTTATTCTATTGAAGATTTTATTACGGAGCTTTCAGGACTACAAACTATTGACAATTTAAGTTTGCAGTTTCGCCTCTATGAGATTTTTGAAGCCAATAGACCAGATAATAATGACGATAATTTTGAGCAATTTCTAAAATGGAGTCAAACTATATTGTATGACTTCAATGAAATGGATAGATATTTGGTTGATCCCCTAGCTCTATTGACTAACCTCAGAGATATTAAAGAGTTAGAACAATGGAGTTTAAATAGTGCTGAATTAACTCCATTTCAAGAGAAATATGTTCAGTTTTTTGCTTATTTGTACGATTGGTATACAGCATTTAAGGCTTCTTTACTCAAAGATAATTTGGCTTATCAAGGTTTGGCATATCGTCAAGCTGCTGACTCCATAGTCAATTTAAAACACGATTTTGATGAGGTTTGGTTTATTGGTTTAAATGCTCTTACAACCGCTGAAAACAGAATAGTTAATCACTTTGTGACTCATAAAAATGCTAAACTATTTTGGGATGCTGATGCTCACTATGTAGAAAACGATAAACACGAGGGAGGACTTTTTCTAAGACAATATTTTCAACAATGGGGAAATGCTAAACTTAGTCGCTTTTTTGAAAAAGATAAAACTATAGATATCATAGGGTGTGCTAAGAATGTAGGACAAGCACGTACTGCTGGTCATTTGTTAGCCAACTTTCCTAGTGAAGATTTGACTGATAGTCAAACAGCACTGGTACTTGCAGACGAAAACTTGCTATTTCCTGTGTTGAATAATTTACCTGATTCAATTCAGAGTGTAAATATAACTATGGGTGCACCCATCAGTAGCACACCTTTGTTTAGTTTGGTTGATTTACTCTTTAAAACTCAGTTGAAGAAACAGCAATACGGTAAAAATAAATTCCATTCGAAAGACATTCAAAAACTTCTTAGAAATCCATATTTGAACCGTCTGATAGAGTCCTCTAAATTGATGACAATCAATCGTCATTTGAATAAAAAAAATATTGTCTTTGTTTCAACTTCTTCTCTGAAAAAAGTCGTTAACGATGATAGCCAATGGGATATTCTTGATTTCATCTTGGGCGATTGGTCGGATACCACTTTAGCAATTCATAACATTAAACTCTTGCTAGATAAATTAAAAAACCAATTGGTTAAGCAAGAGGCAAGTGTAGAATCTGAAATTTTATTTTCTTTTTACAAATCCATTCAGATATTAGAAAACCATCTGTTAGATTTTAAAGGATATATGGATTTAAAGACGCTTAGAGCTATCTTTTTCCAAATCATAGGTAAAGAGTCTATTGCTTTTATGGGAGAACCACTTAACGGCTTACAAATGATGGGAGTGCTAGAAACACGTACACTAGACTTTAAGAATGTTATCGTAATGAGTGTTAACGAAGAAAAATTACCTGCTGGTAAGTCCGTCAATTCGTTTATTCCTTTTGTATTGAAAAAGTATTTTAAAATGCCTACACACGAAGAAAGAGATGCTATTTTTGGGTATCACTTTTACAGATTACTTCAACGTGCCGAACATGTTTCATTGATATATAACACCCAAAAAGATGATTTTGGTAGCGGCGAAAAAAGCCGATTCATTACTCAAATTATCAATGAGTTAGACCATCTTCAGATTAATGAAAAGGTCTTGCAATCGGAGGTTAATAGTGTAAACTCAATAGAGCCTATTATCATTGATAAGTCAGAAAGTATAAAAGGAAAACTTGAGGAATGGGCTGCTAAAAGGGTATCGCCAACGGCCTTAACTACCTTTATAAATTGTAGGTTGCAATTTTATTTCAAATACATTGCTAAAATATATCCTCAAGATGAGATTTTGGAATTTATGGAAGCCAATTCTTTCGGTACAATTATACACGAGGCTTTGTGCGAAGCCTACTCTCCACATTTGCATGCACCTTTAAGACCTCAATTGTTAGATGAAATTGAGAATACCACTTTGATGGCTATTACAGAAGGTTTTCAAAAAGAAGTAGGAGAGCGTATGAATCACGGTAAAAACCATTTGTTGTATCAAGTAGCACAACGACTTACCTCAAATTACTTTGAGGCTGAACACCGTGTTTTATCTGAATGCGAAGAATCTTTTTTTGTTACCGATGTGGAGCGTTCACTTTCTTATCCCATAAATGTCAATGGTATGGAGTTTAACTTGTTTGGAAATGTGGATAGGGTAGATAGAGTAGGTGATTCTGTGCGAATTATAGATTATAAATCGGGAAAAGTTGAACAAAAAGACCTAAGTTTTAAGTCATTTAAAGAACTAAGGGAAAACCCCAAAAAAGCTAAAGCCTTTCAACTGATGACATACGCCTATTTGTATGCAAAGACTGTAATGAATGACAGTAGTTTTATGGCTGCTAACTATTCGTTAAGAAATTTAGACGATGGACCTATCTTTGTAAAGCTAGATAAAAAAATACTCAAAATGGACGCTTTAGTAATGGAAAAATTCGAAGAAGAATTGGAAATTCTATTATCAACCATAGTAGAAGATGAAAAAGAATTTTATCCAACTGAAAATAAAGATGCCTGTCAGTGGTGCGATTTTAAATCGGTGTGTGGTAGGTAATTAGAAATCTAGTAAGCTGTGATTTGAGAAGATAAACTAGAGTCGTAGTCTATTATAAAATGCTTCAATCCCATATTTACAGCTTGTTGGAAATTACTTTTGTTAATACCATACACTTCTTTAGGGGCATTAAATTTTGTTCATTTAAAAACTGTAAATGCTTGTCATCAACTTCAGTGAAAAAACTAGCAAAATAATCTGGTTTTAAAGACGATGGTCTTCATTATTAACAGTTGTTAAGGAATTTGCAATTTACATCAATCTATTCTATTAGAATGAGGTAAAATAAAAAAACCCACTCTGAAAAAGAGTGGGTTTGCAGCCCCTAGGAGAATCGAACTCCTGTTTCCAGGATGAAAACCTGGCGTCCTAACCACTAGACGAAGGGGCCAGTGTGTTAGTCCTTAAAAAAGGCGAGTGCAAATATAATATCTTTTGTATTTCTACAAAGAAGTTGCACAAAAAAAAGAAATTATTTTTCGTTGCTGAACTTGAAGCCTAGCTTTTTGGCTGTTTTGAGCTTCATATTTTGACTCATTTGATTGATTTGATTCAGACTAACTACTTGGATATCTTTAAAGGGTGGCGTGACAAGTTCAAAGTCCATAGCGTGTAGCATTAACTCGCGTACGATATTTTTTAAAATGGGCTTATCTAAAATGTCGTTTTGAAAGTTATTGTATAAAAAACTCATTCTTCCATTACCTTCTGTAAAAAAGTGCTTTTCTTTATTAATAAATAGTCTTCCTATCATATAGCCTAAGTCATTAGTTCTATTGTATTTGAAGCTATCGCTTAAAAAATTATAGACGTTTATGACACCACAATATGCTTTGTATTCGTCTTCTTTAACGTAGCTAGAATTCCATATCTGATGACTTTTTTCAAAGGAGAAGGTATTGGTATGCATGTGGAAAATTAGTGTATCACCCGAAAATTTAAGTTCAATTTCAAATTCTCCTTTATCTGCGTACTTAATTTCTACATGTTGGTCTATCGGTGATACATCATTGGACAATTCTTCTGAAAGCTCACTAACGACTTCTTTTAGCATATCAAAAAATGATTTACATACTCTATAAACTTCTTGTTTAGCGGCAGCTTTCTTAGTGAGCTTGTTAATGATTTTTTCAGATGAATCCATTAGTAGGCTTTTGCAAATATTACTTTTTGTGAAGAAGGTTTATCGCTATAAATACATTTTCCTTCTTCTGCTTTATTGTTGAGAGGAATACAACGGATAGTAGCTTTAGTTTCTTCTTTAATTTTTTGTTCGGTTTCTCCTGTACCGTCCCAATGTGCATATACAAAACCAGCATCTTTTGAGATGAGTTCTTTAAAGTGATTCCAATCCTTAGCGTGATGAGTATTGTCATCTCGATAAGTTTGAGCCTTGAGTAGTAGGGTTTCTTGAATTTTTTCTAGTAGGTTGGCAATTTTATTACTCAAGTCACTAGTGCTGACCGTTTCTTTCTCTAAAGTATCACGTCTAGCCAATTCAACAGTGCCATTTTCTAGATCTCTAGGACCTATAGCAATACGTAATGGCACACCTTTAAATTCGTATTCCGAAAATTTCCAGCCAGGTTTGTGAGTATCTCTATCGTCATATTTAACTGATATTCCGATTTTTTCTAAGTCTTTTTTGATTTTTACAGCCTCTTCACTGATTTGCAGTAATTGTTCGTCACCTTTGTAAATAGGAACAATAACAACTTGATAGGGAGCAAGTTTCGGTGGTAATACTAGTCCGTTGTCGTCTGAATGCGTCATTACTAAAGCACCCATCAATCTGGTGGAAACACCCCAAGAAGTCGCCCAAACGTGTTCTTGCTTACCTTCTTTACTCGTAAACTTCACATCAAAGGCTTTTGCAAAATTTTGACCTAAAAAGTGAGAGGTTCCCGCTTGTAAAGCTTTGCCATCTTGCATTAAGGCTTCAATACAATAGGTTTCTAAAGCACCAGCAAAACGTTCGTTAGCACTTTTTAATCCTTTAATTACTGGCATAGCCATAAAATCCTCTGCAAATCGAGCGTAAACTTCAATCATTTGTTCAGTTTCATCAATAGCTTCTTGCTTGGTAGCGTGTGCCGTATGTCCTTCTTGCCATAAAAATTCGGCTGTTCTTAAAAATAAACGGGTTCTCATTTCCCAACGCACGACATTTGCCCATTGATTTACTAAAATTGGTAAATCTCTGTAGGATTGAATCCAGCCTTTGTAGGTATCCCAAATAATAGTTTCAGAAGTAGGGCGTACGATAAGCTCTTCTTCTAACTTTGCGTCTGGGTCGACTACAACACTCTTACCGTCTTCACTATTTTTTAAACGGTAGTGGGTAACAACTGCACATTCTTTAGCAAAACCCTCTACGTGCTCAGCTTCTTTACTCAAATAAGATTTTGGAATGAATAAAGGAAAATAAGCGTTGGAATGACCAGTTTCTTTGAACATTCTATCCAACTCCTGTTGCATTTTTTCCCAGATGGCAAAACCATAAGGCTTGATAACCATACAGCCTCGAACACCTGAGCTTTCAGCTAAGTCAGCCTTCACCACTAATTCATTGTACCATTTTGAATAATCTTCTGCTCTTGACGTAAAATTCTTTGCCATTTTTTAATTTGAAAGTTTGTTTGTAATTTTACACTTAATAATGCGTTATTAATAAAGCTAAGCAAAATTAAACTTTTTGATGAATTGCATAAAGATTATCCGTATCATTTAAATTGTAACATTATGAAACCTATTCAGCTCCTTTTTTTATCTCTAATATTTATTTTTTCATCTTGTATTACTATCGAGACAACTTCATCAGGTTTCAAAGATGAAATATATTATACGGCTGACCAATATGCCCAATTAGCAGAGAAAGAAGAACAAGAGCAACAATCTTATGAGGAGGAACAAGTACAAGATTCAGATGATAATGAAGAAAATTATTACGATGAATATTCATCTGACGACTATTACGACTACGGATACTCTGCACGTTTAAGACGTTTTCATGGTCCTACGTTTGGTTTTAGTTATTACAACAATTATTATACTAATTCCTTTTGGTATTCAGGCTATCCTGCTCATTGTGGAGTGAGTATTTATTATGGTTATAATTTTTGGAATCCACATTATTACGATCCCTTCTATAGCTATTATGCTTATAGCCCCTATCATTATAATCCTTTTTACTACAACCATTTTTACCCTCATCATCATTATAACCTTCATCACGGTGGTATTTATGCCTATAATTCTTACCCTACATACTACAATTCGTACGATAATAACAGTATCTACTACGGACCTAGAGAAAATAATAAAAATAAGACGCCAGAAACTTTTGCTAATCGCTATATAAGTCAGATTAAAAATAGAGCGCCTGAACAAGCAACCAAAGTCAATGATTTTGATAAAAAGCCTAATAACAACTTTCAATATTCCAATGCCTTCGATAATAAAAACCCAAGTTATACGAATAAAAATAACAGTGATTTAGATAATAAGGTGAATTCAAACTATAGCATTTCTAATAATCCTAATTTTTCCAAGCCTATAAGTAATAAACCCTCAAACAAGCCAACATATAACAAGCCTGTAAATAATAATAATTCTAAACCTATTAGTAATAAAAAGCCTAGCTATTCTAAACCAATCAAAGATAACAAGCCTAACGATTACAATAAACCTAGACCTAGTAGAACTTATTCTAAGCCATCGTTTAACTCATCGCCAAGAAATTCTTCGCCAAGTAGAGGAGGTTCTAATAATTCAGGAAGAAGACCTAGATAATATACATTATGAGAAAAGAAATTTTAAGCTTTTTAGCACTATTTACAATTGTAGCAACTACTGCTCAAACGCATGAAGATGCTTTGTTATTTTCTGAAAACGCAGTTGTCGGAACAGCCCGTACAGCAGCGATGTCCAATGCTTTTGGTGCTTTAGGTGCAGATTTATCAACACTCAGTAATAACCCTGCTGGCCTTGGGGTTTATCAATCCTATGAATTTGCTTTTTCTTTAAATCTAGGAGGTGTAGATATGGCATCTTACTACTTGGATAATAAAATTACCAATAGTTCGGGTAACTTTAATATTCCATCTGTAGGTTTAGTAACGCCTTTAAAATCGAGTACACCTTCAGATTGGAGAAGAACAAATTTAGGTTTTGCTTACAATACCACTAAGATTTTTAAAGCCAATACCATTCAATCGGCTTACAACCCCAATTCATCTTTAGTAGATGTGTTTTATGCTTTTGCTGACGGATACCGTTTAGATGATTTAGATCCTTTCTTTGAATTAGCTGCTTTTGATACGGACTTAATTGATTTACAAGTTGATTCAAACGGTTGGATTGATGATGGTAATTACTTTAGAGAAGTTCAGACTGGACAAGATCAATTTAAACAAACTCATACTTTTGGTTCTATGGGCGAGTTTGCTATAAGTTATGCCGGGTCTTATATGGAAAAATTATACTTGGGAGCTACTTTAGGTTTGACTTCTACTGAGTATACTAAAAATTCAAGATATAATGAAAGAAATTTTGCGGATACCTCATCTACGATAGAATATTTTGATATGTATGAAAATCAATACACAACTGGAGGTGGTATCAATCTTAAATTAGGTGCTATATACAGAGCTAGTGATAACCTAAGATTAGGTGTTGCTTGGCATTCACCAACCTTAAACGAAATGCACGATGAATGGGAAATGGTGCTTAGAACACAGCACAACAATGATAGTACCTATTCTTATACCTACACCTCGCCATATGGTGTTTACGATTATACCATTACTACTCCAATGAAGGTTATAGGCTCTGCTGCTCTAGTATTAGATAATATTCTTTTAAGTGGTGATATAGAGTATCTAGATTATGCAACGATGAGTATAGATGGTGATGATTTCGATTATTTTAACAGTCAACAAAATATCATTGAAAGTAATTATACATCGGTCGTTAATGCTCGTTTTGGAGCTGAGCTAAATTTATCACCTTTTGTTATTAGAGCTGGATATGCTCAAGTTAAATCTCCTTATACTGATGCCTCAACTTTTAATACTTATCGAGATGAGCGTAAATCCTATTCATTTGGGTTGGGTAAGAGAAATCAGTTCAGTTATATTGATTTGGCTTATGTTTTTTCTGAATATTCAAATTCAGCATCGCTATACAACACTTATTTTGAACCTGCACACAGAGTAACAACTACGGCTTATAACCTTGTTTTTACAATGGGCTGGAAATTTTAGTTCAAACGATTTAGTCCTGCTTTAGCTTTTTGTTCTATTCCTTGCTCGTATTGATGGTCTTCCATTTCAATACAAATATTGTAGTAGCGTTTAGCCTCATTTATAGTGTTAGATTCTTCATACAAAAGAGCAATTTGTAAGGCTGCTTTAGCAGCAAAATAATAAGGTTCTTCAGAACCTGCTAAAACAGTTTTTTTATAATATTTAATAGCGACTTCGTTTTTACCCATTTGTTCCATGCATCTACCGTATCTGTAGAAATATTCTAAATTGTTTTTCGAGTGATTAAAGAAGTTAGGAGAGTTTATTTTTTCTAATTCTTCTACAGCTAGTTTAGAGTAACCTCCGTCAAAAAATAGACGTGCTTTAAGAAGATTGATGTGTGGTGCTTTAGAGGTATTATAATAAGATTGTGCTTCTTTATCTGCATCGACTTGTTTGCCATCTAGACTGTTAATTCTATTTTTATAATACTCATATTTTTCACTATTAACATTAATGTGATGGTGCCAACTCATTCGCATTAAAGCCGATTTTTTATAATTTTTTCCTTTAAAATTAAGAAGATAATTTTCAAAATGGTCTAAACAATTATTATCCATCTTATTTTGTTTGTTTATACCAAGTAAATAATCCAAGTAGTGAAAAGGGTAGTGGTCTTTTTCTACCTTTCTATTTTCCAGAATCTGTATGGCTAAATCATTTTGTCCTAACTTACTGGCTATTCTACTTGAGGCAAAATTGAGTAGGAGATAATCCTTGTCTTGTAATTCAGAGAGTAATTTTTGCAAATCAGCTTTATTATTATCAAGATTCATCTTTAGAAAGGCATATAAGAAATAGCTTTCTTCAAGCATAATTTCAAAGTCTTTGTGAGTCTTCATCTCTTGAATAGCTTCATTCATTAAACTTAGACCTGAATTAATGTTACCTTCCATTCCAATAATAGACAGAATCCAATTGTATTGTTCTGGCACACTACCTATAAGAGTATATAGAAGTCCTAAACTTTTTTTGTTGGGAATGAAGTTAGGATATAATTTATTGTTTTCTTGTATCAGTCTGTATGCTTTGTTAATCTCAAAAGCAGCCGTAAAGTATTCGCCAAATTTTAGTCTACTAGCAGCCCATTGTAAGTTTATTTCTGCTTGACTGTATAAATACCAAGGTGAGGAGGACTTATCACTTTCTATAAAGTCTAACCTTGAATCTTTATTCTTTTTAAGTTTTTCAAAATCTGATTTTTCTTCGCCAATTTGTATTTTGAGATAATCGCTGTAGTTTTCAATAAAGTATACAAGGGTATTGTTAGGATTTTCTTTTTTCTCATTCTCTAATAGTAAGTGGGCTTTATCAAACTTTAATTGAATGCTTAGACTGTAGGCTTCTTTACAGTTTTTATTCCACAAAAAGTCGGCAAAAGTACTTTTCGAGATTAATAATAGAGTGAATATGATTAAAAGATAACGCATAAAAAAAGGGATTCTAAATTATTAGAATCCCTACAAATTTATATTAAAAAATATTAAGCTTCTGCAGTTTCGAACATTTGAGAATCAATAAGTATTCTTCCGCAGTGTTCGCAAACGATAATTTTTTTGTGAGCTTTGATATCCAATTGTCTTTGTGGTGGTATTTTACTAAAGCAACCTCCACAAGCATCTCTTTCAACAGATACTACTGCTAAACCATTTCTTGAATTTTTACGAATTCTTTTGTAAGCAGATAACAATCTATCATCAACAACCTTTTCAGCTTGTTCTGACTTTTTAAGAAGAGATTTTTCTTCTTTTTCTGTTTCAGAAACGATATTGTCTAACTCTTTTTTCTTCTCTTCGAAAATTTCTTTTCTCTCATTGTATTGTTCAGTAGCAGTTCCTTTTGTTTGGTTCAAAAACTCGATTTTAGCAAGAGTATCATTAATCTTTTTGTTTGCTAATTCGATTTCAAGATTTTGGAATTCTATCTCTTTACTTAAAGAGTCATATTCTCTGTTGTTTTTGATACTACCTAGTTGCTTGTTGTATTTTTTAACTAGCTCTTCAGCTTCTTTAATTGCTAACTTTCTAGAAGATACGAATTTTTCTTTGTCCTCAAGATCAGTATCGATTTTACCAATACGTGTTTCTAATCCTTTTAAATCATCTTCTAAATCTTGAACTTCTAAAGGCAATTCTCCTCTTACTGTTCTAATCTTATCAATTTCAGAATCGATAGTTTGTAATTGGTGTAAAGCATGTAGCTTGTCTTCAATTGAAAATTCTTTTGTTGCAGCTTTCTTTTTTGCCATTATTACATGTAGTTGATAGGGTTCGTATTTATGCTTGATAAATGGGTGGCAAACTTAGTAAATTTTTCGTTAAGAAATTCACATAAAAGCTCTTTAGTAAATTGTTCGCTTTCATAATGTCCAATATCAGCAATAATAATATCGTTTTCAGCATCAAAAAATTCGTGGTATTTAAAGTCTGCCGTTATGAAAATATCGGCTTTTACTTTTTTTGCATCATCTAGTAAAAAAGAACCAGAACCACCACATACAGCTACGGTTTCTATGTGTTCTTTATTTAAGTCAGTGTATCTAATGCAATCTGTTTGCATAACCTTCTTTAAGTGCTTAAGGAAGTCATGCGATTTCATTTGAGTTTTTAGTTTTCCAAACATACCCGAGCCAATATCTTGATTTACATTGTCTAAAAGGTGTATTTCATAAGCTACTTCTTCATAAGGGTGCTCACTAAATAGAGTATTTAAAATTTTATTTTGAAGATAAGAGGGAACTATCATCTCTATTTTTTCTTCTTTTTCAGTATGTAGGACGTTCTTTTGCCCAAAAGAAGGTTTACTATCATCGTTGCCCATAAATGTTCCTTGTCCAGTCGTGCTAAAACTACAGTGACTATAATTTCCAATATTTCCAGCACCTGCCTCCCAAAGTAAATCTTTTAATCGTTGAGCGTCTGAAACAGGACAATAAAAGCTTAGCTTTTTAATGATATCTTTTTTAGGTCTTAAGATTTTTGTGTTTTCTAGTCCTATTTTTTTTGCAATAACAGCATTAACACCGTCTTTAATATTGTCCAAATTGGTATGTATAGCGTAAATGGCAATATCATTTTTAATGGCTTTTATTATGGTTCGCTCTATATAATTTTTGCCAACTATAGATTTTAATCCACTAAACACAATAGGGTGATGTGCAACTATTAAATTACATGATTTAGCAATCGCTTCATCAACCACTTCTTCGGTGCAATCAAGACATACCAATACATTGCTTACGTTCCAAGATTTATTGCCAGTAATAAAACCAGAATTATCATAATCTTCTTGTAAGTAAAGTGGTGCTAAACTTTCTAGGTAAATAGTGATTTCATTTATTTTCATAAATCCAAAAATAGTATATATAATTTATTTATATTTGTTGTGAACGAAATTTATTCCCTTTAATAGAGTATGCCATTTTTAAGATTGTTTCTTCTTCCTATTGCCCTTTTTTATGGTTTAGTTGTATTTTTTAGAAACATGTTATTCGACTATGGAATTTTTTCTTCAAAAGAATATTCTGTTCCAATAATATCTGTAGGTAATTTGTGCGCTGGAGGAAGTGGTAAATCGCCATTAGTAGAGTACATACTAAGACTTATTGATAATCGTGACAAAGTTGCTGTTTTGAGCAGAGGATACGGAAGGGATTCTACAGGTTTTCAGTGGGTGACAAATAAATCTTTTGTCAAAGATGTTGGTGATGAATCTTTGCAAATTGCTCGTAAATTTCCAGAAATTAACGTAGCTGTTTCGGAAAGTAGAAACAAGGGTATTCAAGAAATTATCCATAAAGAGTGTGATTTAATATTATTAGATGATGCTTATCAACACCGATGGGTGAAGCCAGGATTGAATATATTATTGACTACCTACGATAATTTATATATCAACGATAATTTATTACCATACGGAAAACTGAGAGAGTCTAAGAAAAATTTTAAAAGAGCCGATATTATTGTTGTTACAAAAACGCCATACCCCTTATTGCCCTTAGATGAATATAGACTTAATGAACAAATATCTCCATGCTTTAATCAAAAGTTGTGTTATTCTTATTTAGAATATCAAAAGCTAGTTAGCTTATACACTAAAAAATCAGTTTCAATAGAAGGTAAAAATGTGATTTTGATGACGGCTATTGCCTCAGCAGATTTACTAAAAGAGTATGTTGATTCTAAGGCAAATGTTATAGAGCATTTTAAGTTTATAGATCACTATAGCTTTAAGAAAAAAGACATAAAAAAAATAATTGATAGTTATAATAAGATTGATTCGCAAGAAAAGTTAATTTTAACCACTGAAAAAGATGCTACTCGTTTAGCACTTTTTGAAAACCACTTTAAAGGAATTGATATTGTATATTTACCTATAGAGTTCAAGTTTCAAGGAAAAACCAACTTTAACGAATTAATTTTAAAATATGTTGAGCAAAATAGAGTCGATAGCAAAGTTTCT
>CAJWHN010000017.1 GCA_913041085.1 uncultured Flavobacteriales bacterium
GAACACTTCCTTGATTTAAAAGAAAAAGGGAAACAATCTTTTGAGAATAAGTCTGCGATTTGTCAAAAAATTGCTACTCTTACTGAAAGTGAAGTAAAGTCTCATAACGAATGGAATAAGTTGACTTCACAAGTGCAAGAGTTAGAAGCTGAATGGAAGAAACAAGCCCCAATGAGTAAAGAAGATAATAAAGCGGCTTGGAAACTTCTAAGAGAAACTCTTTCAAATTTTTACGCTAAGAAAAACGAATTTTACAAAGAGAAGAAGCAAGAAAATAAACAAATCATACAAAATAAAGTTGTCTTGTGTGAAAAAGCCGAAGAATTAGTCAATTCAGAAGTCAGTTGGAAAGAGAAAACAGATAAGGTCAATAAACTTAATGAAGACTGGAAGAAAAGTGGCTACCTGCCTAAATATCAATCGGATAAACTATGGAAGAGATTTAGAACAGCTATGGATAATTTCTATGATAGTAAAAAATGCTTCTTCAAAGAACTAGACAAAGAAAAAGCTGATAACCTAGCTAAAAAAGAAAAATTCTTAAAAACAGTTCAAAAATTCAAGCTTTCTGAAGATAAAGAAGTAAACCTTAATGCTCTTGAAGACTTTCAAAAAGAATGGCGCACTCTCGGCTATGTTCCTAGAGACAAAAATCAAATAGAGGATGATTTTAGAAAATCTATTGATAGCTTTTATAAAGAAATGAAAGTTGATAAGAAAGAACTCAACGAAATTAAGTTCAATAACAAACTAGAAACTTTAAAAGCTAAATCTGATTCATTTGCAATAGATAAAGAAAAGCAATTCATCAGAAATAAAATTAACGATTTACAAAAAGAAGTTAATCAATACGAAACTAACATCTCTTTCTTTGGTTCATCTAAAGGCGCTGACAAACTCAAATCGCAGATAGAAAAGAAGATAGACAATGGAAAAGCTGAAATAGACTCACTAAAAGATAAACTAAAACAGCTTAACAGCCTGTAAATGGGATTCAAAGTCGTATCGGATTTTAGCCCTATGGGCGACCAGCCTACAGCAATAAAACAACTGGTTGAGTGTATAGACAATGGGGAATCACATCAGACTTTACTAGGAGTTACCGGTTCAGGAAAAACCTTTACAATAGCCAATGTTATTAAAGAGGTTCAAAAGCCAACTCTAGTTCTTAGTCACAACAAAACACTAGCAGCACAATTATACAGCGAGTTCAAGCAATTCTTTCCCCATAATGCCGTAGAATACTTTGTATCCTATTACGATTATTATCAGCCAGAGGCATATATACCAAGTAGTGGTACCTACATAGAAAAAGATTTATCTATAAATGAAGAAATAGAGAAGCTACGATTGAGCACCACCTCTACCCTCTTATCAGGAAGAAAAGATATTATTGTTGTTGCTTCTGTATCCTGTATTTATGGTATCGGAAACCCCGATGAATTCAACAATAACGTTATTGAAATTGAGCAAAGTCAAAAGATTAGTCGTAATAAGTTACTCAATCAACTAGTAACCTCACTTTACTCACGTTCTGATATCCAATTCGAAAGAGGTAATTTTAAAGTTCAAGGAGATACTGTTTCTGTTTTTCCAGCCTATGCCGATATAGCCTATAAAATTCACTTTTGGGGCGATGAGATTGAAGAAATAGAAAGTTTTGACCCTTTAAACAACACTATTTTAGAAAAGTTCGAATACTTACGCATTTATCCCGCTACAATTTTTGTGGCTTCTAAAGACCGTATACAAAGTGCTATTCATCAGATACAAGATGATTTGATGGATCAGGTACAGTTTTTAAACAATACCGATAGAAAGCTAGAAGCTGAACGATTAGATGAGCGTGTCAATTACGATTTGGAAATGATTAGAGAACTTGGTTATTGTTCGGGTATAGAAAATTATTCACGCTACTTTGATGGTCGTATGCCAGGAACTCGTCCGTTCTGCCTAATCGACTATTTTCCTAAAGACTTCTTGACTATAATAGATGAAAGTCATGTGACATTACCTCAGATAAGAGCTATGTTTGGTGGCGACCGTTCAAGAAAAGAAAACCTTGTAGAGTATGGCTTTCGTTTGCCAGCTGCTATGGACAATAGACCATTGAAGTTTGAAGAATTTGAGAACATTAACAATCAATTCATTTATGTTAGTGCTACTCCAGCCGATTATGAGCTAGAACAATCTGGTGGCGTGGTAGCTGAACAAGTCATTCGCCCTACAGGCTTATTAGACCCTAAAATAGACGTCAGACCTTCTCTGAATCAAATAGACGACTTACTAGAAGAAATTAAACTGAGAGTTGATAAAGACGAACGTACTCTTGTAACCACACTTACTAAGCGAATGGCTGAGGAATTGACAAAGTACCTCACTCGTTTTGATATTCGTTGCCGTTACATACACTCGGATGTGGATACTCTAGAGCGAGTAGAAATACTACACGAATTGAGAGAAGGTCTGTTTGATGTCTTGGTGGGTGTTAATCTTTTAAGAGAAGGATTAGACTTACCTGAAGTTAGCTTAGTAGCTATTCTAGATGCCGACAAAGAGGGTTTTTTAAGGTCAGAACGCTCACTTACTCAAACAGCAGGTAGAGCGGCAAGAAACGTCAATGGTTTAGTTATTATGTATGCCGATAAAATAACACGCTCTATGAAACTCACTATTGACGAAACAAATAGACGTAGAGAAAAACAAATTGCTTATAATACCGAGCACGGCTTAGTCCCTACTCCATTGAATAAAAAGAAAGACAATGCACTAGCCAAGAGTCTTAATCCGTACGCAGTAAAAGAAGGTATGAGTATAGCTGCTGAGAGTGAAACGGACTACTCCAATCCAAAAGAATTGGAAAGAGCTATTAAAAACACCAAGAAACAAATGGAAAATGCAGCTCAAGACTTGGATTTCCTAGAGGCTGTAAAACTTAGGGATAAACTTACTGAGCTTAAGAAATTGAGGAAATAATCTACTCATATCCCCAACGGTGTACATCGTTATTAGCTTCTTCTATATCGTCTTTTACTAATTTAATACGCTGAGCTAGTACACCAAATAGTTTGTCGTTTAGCATAAGCCAACGCATTTGCTCTTTATCATTATCGGCTGCCTTGGCTACTTTTGCTAATAAATTAAAGCCATTAATTTCTAACCAACGAATGGCATCTTTTTTACCCTCTACGCCTTTGATTGTTGCTAGAAAATGAGGCGCATTTTTCATCAACCAATCCGAAGCACTTTTATCGAAATAAAGCGCATGACAGAACAAGCCTAATTCAGGGTAATTGTTCTTCATCAGCCAATCTCTTATTTCAAGGTTTCCTGAAATAGCTTCACCCCAAGCAATAACGATTTTTTCTGGATATTTTTTCATAAAAAAAGCCTCAATAAAGAGGCTTTAAAAAATTGATTATCTTTTTTCAGCTAAGAACCTATTTTTGAAATAATAATGTTCATTATTAACAGATACTAATTCCCAACCACTACGTCCTAGTAAATTTAAAACTTCAATAGTTGATGTTTTATTTTTTGTAGAAACGGATAATCTTTCAGAATATCTGCTATCAAAAGATTGAAATTTAAACTTAGTAGAAGTTTCTTCTTTTTTAGACTTTTTAACTTCCTCGACTGTCATAATCATGTAAAGGAAATTAGTGGGTTTCTCCCCTCTCATATTTTCATTTTTTGGAGCTGTTTTACCATTAGGCTTTTTTGGCAAAGGTCTAGTCTGAGCCAATATAGTCAAAGGCAAAACAAAACACATTAAAATTAAAATCTTCTTCATTGTTAAATTGTTAAAATTAATACTGTTTTTTTATTTATCGCCACCTAATATAATCGGTAAATCACCTTCTCCATTTCCAATAACAATAACTTTACTATTAGGAGATTTCGACAATTCTTGTGTCGTTTCAATACCTTTCCATTTAAGTAACTGAGGAGTAATAGTTTTTGTGACGATACGTTGAAAGTCTGAAATACCTTCTGCCTCTATACGTTTTCTTTCAGCTTCTTTAGACTCCTTTAATAGTTTAAACTCATATTCTAAAGCTTCTTGCTCTTGTCTCAATTTATTTTCAATCGCTGCTTGTAGAGTTTGTGGTAAAGTCACATCTCTAATAAGAATGGCATCTAAAAAGACATACTTATCGGCAATAGATTTAGATGTGATTTCATAAACCTTATCTTCTACTTCTTCTCTCTTTGTCGAGTATAACTCTTCTGGTAAATACTCACCAATCACCTCTCTAGTTACGGAACGTATCTCAGGACGAATAATACTTTCTAAGTAGTCCTCACCAACCAAATCATGAAGATAACCTAACTCAGAAACATTGGGCGTATATCGAAAAGATAAATCTATTTTTATTGAAAGTCCATTTTTAGACAGTACCTCCATAGCCTCATAATCTTCTTGTATCTTAACATTGTAGATATAAACTTTATTCCAAGGTGCGATAAAGTGAAAACCTTGAGGTACTACTAAGTCCTTATCTAATCCACCACCAAAACGCTTAAAAATGACAGCTTTCTCACCTGGATTAACAGTATAGAACATATTACCTCCAGTTATTAAAAGAAAAATAATTGCCACAAACCCTAGAACAAAAAACCTTGGTAACTTAGGGTTAAATCCACCTGAATCATTAGTTTCAAACATACTATTATAAAATTTTAATTGTTAAATGTTAGTAATTCTCTTTCTCACGAACCACTCTAGTGTCAAAAATACAAATAATAAAATGAAAATCCATTTCAAATTAATTAAATCACTCTGCGATTCTTCTTTATAACTTAAACTTTGTGATTCTATTGCTGATAATTCATTTTTGAGTTCAGAAAATTGTGATTTATTATAGGATTGACCTCCATATTTTTGTGATAAATTATAAAGAATTTGAGGATTAGCTTTTGAAGATATTTTCTCTAATTCTAAAGAAAGTACTGAAAATTTGCCCTTATTCAATAACTCCTTGCCATTGAATATAACCTTAGCCTCATAACTGTAATTACCAACTTTTAACTCATTTAACTCTAAGGTATAGCTGATAGCTGTTTTATTAAATGAAAAATTGTATTCATTTTCATCTTCATCTCTTATCAAAAGACTCACCTCAGCACTATTGACCATCTCATAATTAGCATCGTATAAATCAGCCTCAATTAACAAGGGCTCGTTCTCATAGATAAGTTTTTTATGTCGCAATCTAAAAGGTCTTTTATCTTCTTTGACTGATAAGAATTGAACGCTTTTGTTGATTAATTCATCAAATAGTTGGTGATTATTAGTTTTTAGAAACTCATACAAACGCCACTTCCACAAACCTTCAACAGCACAAACTGCTTGTCTGTATTCACCTTGCTTACTAAATGTAAAGATGGGGTTTTGAGTAGTTATACCTAATATATTTTGAGTAAAAAGATGATGATGTTCAGAGTTGAAAGTATATTCTGCTAAAGGACTATATAAGGGTGGTAGTTCTTCCAACCACAAATTCCACTTATCATTTAATGAGAATAAAGAAAAGGAATTGTAATCGGAATTAACCTCATTGAGTGTACTTTTAGACGGCAAATAACTAAACCATTCTAGAGATAGGGCTTGACTTGAATTTCCTATGAAATAAAAGATAGGGATATTAGGTTCTGTAATACTTAACTGAAAAGCGATTAACAAACTGTAAGGGCTGTAATCTCCATCAAAATCTGAAGTATTTTGTACAACTAACTCATAATTTTCATTGGACTGTATAGATGTACTTATGGCAGCTATATCAGGATGAGATATATCACTCAATAAGAGTATTTTCTGCTTGCTTTCTAAGACATCTACAAAGATATTTTGAGTATTATTCAAAGTGTTTTGTTCTCCCTCTACAGCTTTGACTTCAATTCTGTAATTATGAATACCAACGCTTTGAGCACTTAGTTTATAGTCAAAAGAAATAATCTCGTCATTATGTTTAATTAACTTCTCTTTTCTATCTAGCAAAACATTTCCTTCATAAATACTAACTTCTAGCTTCTCTCCTTTGGAATATTGAGATAAAACTGTGGTTGAAATAGGAAAAGAATTACCCAAATATGCAATTTCATTGTATGAAACTGAAGTCAATTCTAAATCTTTCTTGACTATGGTATCGCCTAAACATATGGTATATAAAGGAGCATTAAAAGGATAATTGGCATACAAAGGATTAGACCCTGAGTTATAAATCCCGTCTGATGCAATGATATTAGCTACCACATTACGATTGGAATATATATCCGAAATCTCATTAAGATAATCTGATAAATTTGTTTTTCTGTCTTTGAAATCAAAAATTGGATTCCTTTCTACCTTTTCACCAAAGGCATATATCTCAACTTGAAAATCCTCCTCAAATTCAGCTTTTAAATCATTGAGCTCCTTAACAAAACTATTGGAGTAATAAAGGCTATCTGAATTGGCTAGTAAAGACGATGAATTATCAACTCCAACTAAAATTATTGCTTGTTCTTTATGCGTAATAAACTGATTTATGTAAGGTTTGAGCAATAAAAAAGTAAGAATAAAAAAGGTCGCAAAGCGTAGTGAGAATAAAAATCTTCTAAGCCATAAAGCGGATTTAAAGACTCCTTTACTATACAGAACATAAGAAATAGCTATGGAAAGGGCGATACAACCCACAATCCATAGCATTGACCATTCTGTATTAATATAATTCATTAAGTGAGCATTCCTCCACAAACATTTAACACTTGTCCTGAAATATATGCTGACATATCAGAAGCTAAAAAGACGGTAGCATTAGCTATATCTTCGGGTGTTCCTCCACGTTTCAATGGAATACTATCTGTCCAGCCTTTCACAATGTTTTCATCTAACTTAGCCGTCATTTCTGTCTCTATGAAACCAGGTGCAACGACGTTACAACGGATATTTCTAGAACCCAACTCTAGAGCTGTAGATTTTGAAAAACCTATGATACCAGCTTTTGAAGCCGAATAATTTGCTTGACCAGCATTACCTTTTACACCAACAACAGAGCTCATGTTTATAATAGAACCCGAACGTTGTTTGAGCATAGGTCTTAAAACAGCTTTTGTTAAGTTAAAAATAGACTTCATATTAACCTCCATAACCGTATCAAAGTCTTCTTCACTCATACGCATAAGTAGGTTGTCTTTGGTAATACCTGCATTATTTACTAATATATCAATACTACCAAAATTTTCCATGACTTGGCCTGCTAAATCTTGAGCAGCTTCAAATTTTGAAGCGTCCGATTTGAAGCCTTTAGCTTTTATACCAAATGCTGATAATTCTTCTTCTAAAGCTTTGGCTTTTTCTTCAGATGACAAATAAGTAAAAGCAATATTTGCCCCTTGCTTGGCAAAGGTTAATGCTATTCCTTTTCCTATTCCTCTAGAGGCACCAGTGATTATGGCCGTTTTACCTTCTAATAATTTCATTGTTTTTTAAATTTAAATGCTAAAATAATAGTATTCCAATAAAAAAGACGCTTTAAGCGTCTTTTCTACTAATTTTTAACGTTTGAGTTAGGCGCTAACACCCATCAATTCGGCCATTTTAGAGCCAATTTTTGCAGGAGAAGCTACTACATGAATACCACATTCGCTAAGGATTCTCATTTTAGCCTCTGCCGTATCGTCTTCACCACCTACTATTGCACCAGCATGTCCCATAGTCCTTCCCTTAGGAGCAGTCTGACCAGCTATAAAACCAACTACTGGTTTTGTGCCATTTGCTTTAATCCAATGTGCAGCATCAGCTTCTAACTGTCCACCTATCTCACCAATCATGATAATAGCATCTGTTTCAGGGTCGTTCATCAATAATTCAACAGCCTCTTTTGTAGTCGTACCAATGATGGGGTCACCACCAATACCAATAGCAGTAGAAATTCCCATTCCTGCCTTAACCACTTGGTCTGCCGCTTCATAGGTTAGTGTTCCTGATTTAGAAACAACCCCAATTCTACCAGATTCAAAAACAAAGCCTGGCATAATACCGCATTTGGCTTCTCCTGGTGTAATAACACCTGGACAGTTTGGGCCTACCAAACGGCAATCTTTATCAGATAAATATTCTTTTACTGTAATCATATCTTTGGTTGGAATACCTTCCGTTATGCATATAATCACTTGAATACCTGCTGCTGCTGCCTCCATAATAGCATCGGCTGCGAAAGCTGGTGGCACAAAAATTAAAGACGTATTAGGACCTACTTTTTCTACTGCTTCAACAACAGTATTAAAAACAGGTCTATCAAGATGAGTTTGACCACCCTTGCCTGGTGTTACACCACCAACAACATTTGTGCCATACTCTATCATTTGACCGGCATGGAAAGTTCCTTCACTACCTGTAAAACCTTGAACAATAACTTTAGAATCTTTGTTTACTAATACGCTCATTTTTGTTTTGTATTTATTTCGATGCAAATTTATAATGAAATATGGATTAGTAAAACAAAAAAGCAAAAGACTTTCTATCTTTGTCAAATGTTTATCAACAATGATACTATTTGTGCCTTAGCAACTTCGTTTGGTCAAGGTGCTATTTCTGTGATACGACTTTCAGGTCCTCAAGCTATTCCTATTTGTAATGCCTTTTTTATCAATAAAGACTTGACTAAAGTTGATAGTCATACTCTACATTTTGGTACGATTAGAAAAGACCATAAAATTTTAGACGAAGTGGTGGTTAGTGTTTTTAGAAATCCACACTCTTACACTTGTGAAGATGTCATAGAGGTATCATGTCACGGCTCAGTTTATATCCAAAACCAACTCATGCAGTTGTTTATTGGTGCTGGTGCTAGAATGGCTAAGGCAGGTGAATTTACTTTAAGAGCATTTGCTAATGGTAAAATGGACTTATCACAGGCCGAGGCTGTGGCCGATTTAATAGCTTCAGAAAGTGAATCGGCACACCAAGTGGCTATGTATCAGATGCGAGGTGGTTTTTCCAACGAATTAAAAGAGTTAAGACAAGAGCTTATCAATTTCGCTGCTCTGATAGAATTGGAGTTGGACTTTGGTGAAGAAGATGTAGAATTTGCCGATAGAGAACGATTTAACCTACTGTTAGAAAAAATAAAAAAGATTATTCAAAACCTTATTGATTCGTTTGCTATTGGTAACGTTCTAAAAAATGGTGTGCCCGTAGCTATAGTTGGGCAACCCAACGTAGGGAAATCTACCTTACTTAATGCTTTACTAAAAGAAGACAGAGCCATCGTTTCCGAAATCGCAGGAACAACGAGGGACACCATTGAAGATGTCATTATTTTAGGTGGCATACAATTCCGTTTTATAGATACTGCTGGTTTAAGAGAAACTCAAGACAGCATTGAAAAGATTGGTATAGAAAAAGCTGTTGAGAAAGCCCTAAGCGCTCAAATTATTGTATTCATCATTGACGCCTCTCAAAATCTTAAGGAACAGCTTAATGAGTTAGAAACACTCAATGAAAAAGGACTAAAAGAACCGTTAGTGGTAGTTAACAAAATTGATTTGAATAGCGATATAAAAGAAAAATTACCAAATGCCATTTATATATCTGCTAAACATAATGAGGGTATAGAAGCATTTTCTCAACAAATGATTGACTTAGTCAACACTTCATCATTAGGCAATAGTACTTTAATAAGTAGCAGTAGACACTTAGAGTCATTGACCCTTGCATTAGAAAATATAATCAAAACCATCAATGGTTTAAACGATGGAACGAGTGGAGATTTCTTGGCTATGGATATTCGTCAAGCACTACAGCACATAGGAGAAATTACTGGCGAAATTTCTTCCGATGATTTGTTAGAAAATATTTTCTCCAACTTCTGTATTGGAAAATAAGTGTCATAAAACTTAGCCAAAAGCTATCAGAAAATATGTGTGTCAAATTGTTTTTTTTCAGATATTAGCTAAATGATGAAAAAATTCTTCTTCATTTTATCCTTTTCTCGTTCTGGCAGTACAACTCTGGGGCAAAAATTGAACAACCATTCGGATATAGATGTAATCAACGAAAGTTGGATTTTCAACCTATTAGGTGTTTTAAAATGGGAAAAATTAAGCCCATTAAGGCAAAAGTACATTCTGAATCAACTGAATAAAGGACAAAAATCCATCACTAACATACAAGCAAACGAAATTAAAGACGATACTATTTCTGTTGAGCATTTTTTCCAAGCCATTTTTCCAACAGTATCTAATTTTATTGGCGAAAAAACACCTACTAATCTTTTTTATTACCCCTATTTAAAGGCACAGTTTATATCAGCAAAATTTTTATTTCTAAAAAGACACCCCTTAGCTATTTGCTCTTCCTACTTCAGTCGTTGGTATTCTTCCACTTATGACGATAAATTTATAATTGAAACTGTAGATGTTATAAAGGCATACTTTAATAAGTTCGAATCAATTGAAGAAAAAGATGAAATTCTACAATTGAAATATGAAGATTTAGTTTGTGATAGTAAACTATGGCTAACTGCAATTGCTGAACATATTGACTCTGAATTCGAGGAAAGTATGCTTACTGAATCTGAGGTAAAACTTTTTGAAAATTCTAAAGATGAAAAACACCATCAAGACTCCCATAAGTCCCTAAACACCAGTCATGTTGAGAAACACAAAAGCGTATTTACACCCCTACAATTGCAAGAGCTAAGCTATCTGCTGAGAAAAGAAATCAATGCATTAGGCTATTCTGTAGAAGAAATTACACCCAACTCAAGACTTTTGCGTTTGGAAAAAAGAATTGACTTAAAACGTTCACCAGTAAGCCTCTTTTATAAGACAAAAGTAAGGCTCATAAAAACCAAATTATCTTACCTTAAATTTATTTTAGAACAAGGATTTAGATAATGTTTATTTAAAATGATTTATTTGCTCAAATTACTTCGTTTTCTGTTTTAGAATTTATTAGATTTGTCACGATTTAAAACACAAAGAAAATATGAATTTTGATGTCATTGTTATAGGAAGTGGACCTGGTGGATATGTTACTGCCATTCGCGCTTCACAATTAGGTTTAAAAACAGCTATCGTAGAAAAAGAATCTCTAGGTGGTGTGTGTTTAAACTGGGGATGTATTCCTACCAAAGCCTTGTTGAAATCAGCACAAGTATTTGAATACATTCAACACGCTGAGGATTTCGGTATCAATGTAAAAGATGCTGATGCAGATTTTGGCTCTGTTGTTAAGCGTTCAAGAGGCGTTGCTGACGGCATGAGTAAAGGAATTGACTTCTTGATGAAGAAGAATAAGATAGAAGTGATAATGGGAACAGCTAAAGTAAAAGCTAGTAAAAAAGTAGATGTAGTAGATGCTGATGGCAAAACTAAAGAGTATAGTGCTTCAAATATCATTATTGCTACAGGTGCTCGTTCTAGAGAATTGCCTAATCTTCCACAAGATGGAAAGAAAATTATTGGCTACAGAAAAGCTATGACTTTAGATAAAAAACCATCTAAAATGGTAGTTGTAGGTTCTGGAGCAATTGGCGTAGAGTTCGCCTATTTCTATAAAGCTATGGGTGTAGATGTAACGGTAGTTGAATACATGCCTAATATCGTTCCTATTGAAGACGAGGACGTTTCTAAACAATTAGCTCGTTCGTTCAAAAAATCTGGTATTAAAGTAATGACCAATTCATCGGTTGAAAGCGTTGACACCTCTGGTAAAGGCTGTGTGGTTAGCGTTAAAACTAAAAAAGGTGAAGAAACTATAGAGTGTGATGTCGTTCTTTCGGCAGTAGGTATCACAGCCAATATTGAAAATATAGGTTTGGAAGATGTAGGTATTGTTACCGACAAAGGTAAAATACTAGTCAACGACTTTTATCAAACGAATATGCCAGGCTATTATGCCATCGGTGATGTATTACCAACCCAAGCATTAGCTCACGTAGCATCTGCTGAAGGTATTATATGTATAGAAAAGATTGCAGGACATAATCCTGAACCTTTAGACTACGGTAATATTCCAGGTTGTACGTATTGTTCACCAGAAATATCTTCTGTAGGCTACACTGAAAAAGCCGCTAAAGAAGCTGGATACGATATTAAAGTGGGTAAATTCCCATTCTCTGCCTCTGGTAAGGCTTCTGCCGCTGGGCACAAAGATGGCTTCGTAAAAGTTATTTTTGATGCTAAGTATGGCGAATGGTTAGGTTGTCATATGATTGGTTACAATGTGACTGAAATGATTGCCGAAGCCGTTGTAGCACGTAAACTAGAAACTACCGGTCACGAAATACTAAAAGCAGTACACCCTCACCCAACTATGAGTGAGGCGGTTATGGAGGCTGTTGCCGCTGCTTACGACGAAGTGATACATATGTAATAAAAACAATATTCCATTAAAAAGCCCTGCAAATGCAGGGCTTTTTAATGATCTATATTAATGATGAATTAGCCTCCTATAGAGATTAATTCTACTTCAAAAATAAGTGTAGCGTTTGGTCCAATAGAACCACCAGCACCTCTTTCGCCATAGGCTAAATTAGATGGAATAAATAATTTGTACTTAGCACCCGGCTTCATCAATTGTAAAGCCTCAACCCAACCTGGAATAACACCATTTACTGGGAATGTTGCTGGCTGACCTCTTTCAACAGAACTATCAAATACAGTACCATCAATTAACGTGCCGTGATAATGAACTGTTACTTGGTCTGTTTCTTTGGGAGAATCGCCCGAACCTTCTGCTAATACTTCGTACTGCAAACCCGTAGCTGTCGTTGTTACGCCATCTCTTTTAGCATTTTCAGCCAAAAACCTTTCTCCAGCTTCTACATTAGCAGACTGAGCTTCTTTAGCTAGTTCACCAAAATAATCTTGTAAAATAAGATTAGATTCTTGCTCAGAAATTTTTAATTCATTTCCTTCAAATACGTCAGTAAACGCTTGAGCAATAGCCTCAGAGTCAATACTTGTTAGTCCTTGATTTTTAACGCTTTTGGCTACGTTGACACCCAAACTGTAACTTACTTTTTCCATTTCTGTGTTTAAATTTTGTGCATTAATGCTAGTTATTCCCATTATTAGAATGAGAGATAAAATAATTTTTTTCATTTCAGATATTTTTAATGAATGGCAAATATACTTTAAAATCATTTATTAAAGTTTTTATGAGCGATGTTTTGTATCTTTATCACTTTTGGAAAATATGGAATTTGAGAAGACAACAATCGAGGGCTTATTTATTATAAAACCTCGTATTTTTAGTGATGAAAGAGGCTATTTTTATGAAAGCTACAACAAAGCCATTTTTGAGAAAAATGGTTTGGATTTAGATTTTGTTCAAGACAATCAATCTTTATCTCATAAAGGCGTATTAAGAGGCTTACATTTTCAAGCACCACCATTTGCACAAGGTAAGCTAGTTCGTGTAATTCAAGGTAGTGTTTTGGATGTTGCTGTTGACATTCGCCCACACTCTCCTACTTATGGCAAGTATGAAAGCGTATTGCTTAGTGGAGAAAACAAAACTCAACTTTGGATACCACCAGGCTTTGCACACGGCTTTGTTACACGAGAAGATAATACCATATTTTATTATAAATGTACTGGCCCTTATTCTAAAGAATCCGAAGGTGCTATACTTTGGAATGACCCTCAACTAAATATAGATTGGAACATTGAACAACCCATAGTATCTTCTAAAGACCAAGAATCTGAATTATTTAAAAACTTTAAAAGCCCATTTTAATGAAAAAACACATTCCTTTAATTGCCACCATAGTTGTTCTACTTTCCATAATGTCAATTTTTAGTTTCTCATCTAAAGAACACGCTGAAAATATATCAGTTCTCAATAGCCTCAAAGAAAAGTACACCATCTTTGCTATACCAAAACCCTCATCGACCATCTTCTTTGCCAATGAGCGAGTACCACTAGAAAATCCAGATATTTGGGAACGCTATGATAAGGAGTTGCTAAAAAATACCTATTGGCAATCCAACACCCTATTATTGCATAAAAGAGCAGCAAAATACTTCCCGGTCATAGAACCCATCTTAAAGAAAAACAATCTGCCTGATGACTTTAAGTATTTAGCATTGATAGAAAGTGGACTGGAAAATGTAACCTCTCCTGCTGGTGCAAAGGGCTTTTGGCAAATCATGAAATCTACTGCCAAAGAATTTAACTTAGAAGTAAACTCCGAAGTAGATGAACGCTACCACATTGAGAAATCTAGTAAGGCAGCTTGTGATTTTTTAAATTCTGCCAAAGAGAAGTTTGGTAGTTGGACATTAGCTGCTGCAGCATACAATATGGGCAGATCTGGACTGTTAAAACAAATGAATAGGCAGAAATCATACACCTACTACGATTTATTGCTAAACAATGAAACCTCTAGATATGTGTTTAGAATTTTGGCCATTAAAGAAATTATAGAAAACCCCAAGAAATACGGCTTTCAATTTAGAACAGAAGATTTGTATAAAAATATACCAACCTATGAAGTAATGGTAGATACAAACATTAGCAGTTGGGCAGATTTTTCTAAAGAATACGGCATAAATTATAAAATACTAAAACTTCACAATCCTTGGCTCAGAGAAAATTACCTCACCAACAAATTGAAAAAAAAGTACTATATTGAGATACCTCAAAAAGGAAACTATTCCTTGCAAAATAACTTAAAACAATCTGACAGCAGTCTTTTTAATGAGTAAACCAAAGTCTAAAGAAATGCTTCATATTTTTGGAGCTAAAGAACATAACCTTAAAAATGTCAATGTTTCAATTCCTCGTAACGAGTTAGTGGTAATAACAGGGCTTAGCGGTAGTGGCAAATCTTCTCTAGCTTTTGACACCATATATGCCGAAGGTCAAAGACGATATATTGAAACATTTTCTGCTTATGCTAGACAATTTTTGGGTGGCTTAGAACGCCCAAAAGTGGATAAGATTAGTGGGCTTTCACCAGTAATTTCAATAGAGCAAAAAACAACCAGCAAAAACCCACGCTCGACGGTAGGTACTATCACAGAGATTTATGACTTTCTAAGATTGTTATACGCTAGAGCCTCTGATGCCTACTCCTACAATACTGGTGAAAAAATGGTTTCATACTCAGATGATGAAATACTACACATTATTCAAAAAGAGCTCGACCAACAAAGAACATTACTACTTGCTCCAGTTATTCGTTCTAGAAAAGGGCATTACAGAGAGTTATTCGAACAAACAGCTAGACAAGGATTTCTTAGAGTACGAGTAGATGGTGAGTTAAGAGAGATTACACCGGGAATGAAATTAGACCGTTTCAAAACTCACGATATTGAAATAGTAATTGATAAACTAGTCATTAAAAAAGAAAATAAAAAACGTTTGAAACAATCCATAGAAACAGCCATGAAATATGGCAATGGATTGATGATGACAGTAGATATTGATACTGAAAAAGAACGCTTTTTTAGTAAACAACTCATGTGTTCAAAAACAGGTATTTCTTACGCTCAAGCCGAACCTAATAGTTTTTCTTTTAATTCTCCAAAAGGTGCTTGTCAGTCTTGTAATGGACTTGGTATTGTTTCTAATATCGACCTAAAAAAAATCATAACCAATGATTCCCTCAGCATACAAAAAGGTGGTATCGTTCCCATTGCGAAAAGCAATAACTCCTTGATAATCAATCAAATAGAAACAATAGGTAAAAAATACGCTTTCAACCTTTCAACACCCATTAAAGAAATTCCTAAAAAGGGATTAGATGCTATTCTTTACGGCTCAAAAGAATCGTTTAATGTCGAACTTAAAAAAGCGGGAATTAGCAAATCATACAAAATCAATTTCGAAGGTATTGTGCCATTTATAGAAGACCAATTTAAACATACCTCATCTCATAGACTTAAACGTTGGGCAGGAGAATATATGGTCAAAGAAGATTGTAAGGATTGTAATGGTAGCCGACTAAATAAAGAGTCCCGTTTCTTTAAAATAGATGGCCTTAATATTGCTGAAGTATCCAATATGGATATCCAAGAATTACAGAAATGGATAAACAGTGTGGAAAGTAAACTTTCTGAAAAACAAAATATTATTGCCAAAGAAATAATCAAGGAATTACGTAAAAGAGTGCAGTTTCTTGTCGATGTAGGACTAAACTATTTATCACTCAATCGTTCTTCAAGAAGTCTTTCTGGTGGAGAAAGTCAGCGTATTCGTCTAGCAACACAAATAGGCTCACAACTAACTGATGTTTTATATATTCTTGATGAACCAAGTATTGGTCTACACCAAAGAGATAACCAAAAGTTGATTAATTCACTCAAAGAATTAAGAGATATTGGCAATTCTATCATAGTCGTTGAACACGATAAAGACATGATAATGGCAGCAGACCACGTCATTGATATAGGGCCAGGTGCAGGAATACATGGAGGACAAATCATAGCCGAAGGAAATGCTAAAGATTTTATCAAAAATTCATCAATTACTATTGACTATCTAAAAGGGAAAAAACGAATTGAAGTTAATCCTAAACGAAGAAAAGGAAATAATAAAAGCATCGTCATTAAAGGAGCTAGAGGCAACAACTTACAAAACATAACAGCCGAATTCCCTCTAGGAAAATTTATTGGAGTAATAGGAGTTTCTGGTAGTGGTAAAAGTAGTTTGATTAACGAAACCCTCTACCCTATTCTCAATCAACATTTTTATAACTCCGTAAAGAAACCTTTAGAATTTGATTCCGTAAAAGGTTTAGAACACATTGATAAAGTGATAGAAGTTGATCAATCTCCGATTGGTCGTACTCCACGTTCCAATCCAGCTACATACACAGGAGTATTTTCCGAGATAAGAACTCTTTTTGCTAACCATCCAGAATCAAAGGCAAGAGGATATAAAGTAGGACGATTTTCATTTAATGTATCTGTGGGCAGATGTGAAGAATGTCAAGGGGCTGGCGTGAGAACCATAGAAATGAATTTTTTGCCAGACGTACATGTAGATTGTGAATATTGTAATGGAAAACGATACAATAGAGAAACATTAGAAATAAGGTACAAAGGTAAATCCATTGCTGATATATTGGATATGAATATTAACCAAGCACTGACATTTTTTGAAAATCACCCTAAAATAAAACGACAGATTAAAGCATTGGCAGAAGTTGGACTCGGATACATTAAATTAGGTCAACAATCTACAACACTTTCTGGTGGAGAATCACAACGTGTCAAATTAGCTAGTGAGTTATCTAAAAGAAGTACAGGAAACACCTTTTACATTCTTGACGAACCCACTACAGGTTTACATTTTGAAGATGTAAATGTTTTGCTACAAGTTTTAGAAAAACTTGTCAATAAAGGTAACACCGTATTGGTCATTGAACATAACTTAGACGTTGTAAAAATGGCCGACCATATCATTGAGATAGGTCCTGATGGAGGAAGCAATGGTGGGAAAATTATCAATACGGGAACACCTGAAGAAATCTCTCTTTCTAAAGAAGGTTACACAGCCTCATTTTTGAAAGAAGAATTAAATAATTAATTAAAATATAATCTTATGCAAAAAATAGAGAAAGCATTCGAAAACAAAAATTGGAATGAAAGTAAAACAAAGGACTCTTGGCAAATTTTTAAAATAATGGCTGAATTTGTTCAGGCATTTGAAACACTTTCGAAAATTGGCCCTTGTGTATCTATCTTCGGTTCGGCACGAACCCAAGCAGATAATCCTTACTATAAAATGGCAGAAGATATTGCTGAAAAACTAACCCTCAAAGGATATGGAATTATTACTGGTGGGGGTTTCGGAATTATGGAAGCTGGAAATAAAGGAGCACACAAAGGAGAAGGAAAATCTGTTGGTTTAAATATCGATTTACCATTCGAACAAGAAGCTAATACATATATTGACAATGATAAGTTAATAAATTTTGATTATTTCTTTGTTAGGAAGGTGATGTTTGTAAAATACGCTCAAGGATTCGTAGTTATGCCCGGCGGTGTAGGTACTTTAGATGAGCTTTTTGAGGCAATTACTCTCATACAAACACAAAAAATCGCTGCTTTCCCAATTGTCTTGGTCGGTAAAGACTATTGGAGTGGCTTAATGGATTGGATAAAAAATGTAATGCTCGAAAAAGAACAAAACATTAGCCCTGAGGATTTAGACCTCTTTACTCTAGTAGATACTACAGATGAAGCCGTTGAATACATCGATAATTTCTATTCAAAATATTTGCTGAAACCAAACTTCTAATACTAAGCTAAAATTTCTTAGTTTTACAAGCGTTCAAAACCAATAAAAAACTCGATGAAAAAATTCATTGCTACATCGCTTTTAACACTAATATTTTCAGTTAGCGCATGGTCTCAAATTCCCGACCCAGCCTATATTCCATCTGAATATCAAGACACAACAGTAATTGAAGATAATAGTGCTATCGACGATGAAAATGGGACTCCAGTAAGCATTAACAAAGCAGAAAAAATCAAACTTCAACCCAAATTGCATGTCGGATTTGGTAATTTTAACTTCAAAGGAGACATTTCTGATAACAGAAATACGGGAATTATCGGACAGTCTGGCTTTCAAATTGGATTATCTGCCAACCTCAGTGAATTTATAGATGCAAGTCTATTAATGGAAGAAGGTGTTGTTCGTGTTGATGGTATCAATCGTAATGATTTACCTACCAATTTTATGAGTACCATAAATACCATCGGAATAAGGTTTGATTACAACTTCAAAAATGTATTCAAAAATAGACTTCTAACTCCTTATGTGGGGCTAGGTTTATCCTACTTAAAATTCGACTCTAAAGGCTCTTATGATAATACCAAAGATGAATACGAGATAGATTTGTTAAGTCAATGGCTACTTGACCCAGCAAATACAGAGGCTTACAGTCAAAAAGGCATTGATATTCCATTGTCTATTGGTTTAAATCTGAAAATTAACGATAGATTAAATCTTAAAGTAGGTACATCTTACCACTATACTAACACGGATTATATAGACAATATCTTAGATGGTTCATCTGACAAATATTTTGTCAATTCTGCGCATGTAGTCTATGATTTACACTGTTACAACTGCGAGGAAAAATATGTTCCAGAGATTCACGACGATTACATCGCTGTAGATTTTGATGCACTAGACAGAGAAGACGAAGATAAAGATGGTGTAGTAGATATTGATGATTTCTGTATAGGCACACCAAAAGGTGTAGAAGTAGATGCTCAAGGCTGTCCAATAGATACGGATAACGATAATGTACCAGATTATTTAGATAAAGAGGCTAATACACCTAAAGGTGCTGTTGTAAATGCTAATGGTATTCAATTAACCGATAAAATGAGTGAGGCTATTTACTTAGCATATATCAATTCAGCATCTAGAAAAGATGCTAACACCTACTTTGAAGATACATACCCTAGCGATAAATTCATCAAACTCACTAAAAAAGTAGTTAATGTGCAAGGAGATACCATGATGGTAGATATCTACAAACCAAGATTATTCCAACAAATATATAATCAACAAAAAGAATTTGAAGAGGCTATTACACCTGCTCAATACGTTGATTTAAGTTCTGAAGTTATATACAAACTGCAAATTGCAAAATATGCTGAGGGTATTGAAGCTGCAGAAATAAATAGACTGATGAGTATCATAAATCTCAAAAGTACCTTGGAAAATAACTACACGGTTTACTATACTGGAGAATTTACCGATGTACTAAAAGCAAGACAGAAACAAAAACAATTACTCAATAGTGGATACAATAATGTTTTAGTTATTGAAGATGCACAAGGAGACTTAAGAACAGTCACTAACGAGGAAATGAATAGAGAAAGAAATCGTAGAGCTTCTGCTAAGTTAGAAGATTTACCACCTCTTGAAGATATTGTTTTCCGAGTTCAATTAGATGTTCTTAAAGAAGTAGATTTAGATTTTTATGACCTGGACGAATTAGTTGTATTTGAAGGGAAAGATGGTTTCAAACACGTATTTACTGAAGGATATGGCTCTTATGAAGACGCCCTAGAACGTAGAAACGAGCTTTACTTCATGAGTTATGAAAATTCTAAGGTAGTTGCTATCAAAGAAGGTAAGATTGTTGAAGCTAAAGACTATATGAATTTATCTTATAAAGAAGAAAATGCCGCTGTTTATGGAGATGTTATTTTCAAAGTACAATTAGGAATTTACAGCAAGAATGACGTTGTTGAGCTAAGTAAATTGAATGATTTAGAAGGTGTTGAGAAAACCAAAATTTCAGAAGGTATTCACCAATACACTATCGGAACTTACACCAGTATTCAAGGCGCAATGCTCAAATTAAATAAAGTGGCCAAGCAAGGTTATGAAGGCTCTTACATTATTGCCTTTTATAACAATGAGCAAATATCTATCAAGAAAGCTAAAGAATTAATCGGCTTCTAAGGATAAAAAAGAATCAAAAAAAAGCGACTTAATCAGTCGCTTTTTTTTTGCATATTTTTTTTGATCCTTCATACATCTGATATTTTAAAAATCGGCATTCTAACTTACCATTGAATATTTTAATTCTTCTAGTGTGCTTAAGGTGTATATGGTTTACAGCGTCCATATCAGAGGTTATTAACCAAGCCGAACAACCTGCGTAATTCTTTTTAAAAGTATCTCCTATTTGTGAGTATAATTCAAGTGTGTCAGCAGTCAAACGCTCACCATAAGGTGGATTAAACAAAATCGTTCCGCCATTTGGCATAGGCTCAGGCTTTCTGATAAAGTTTGCTCTTTTTATTTCAATGATATCATCAAGCATAGCATCTTTAACGTTGTCTTGAGCTTTCCTAACAGAGGCAAAAGCTCTATCACAACCTATTATTCTTCCCTCAAAGTCACTCACTTTATTAATAGAGACTTCTTTAATCTTTGCCCATAAATCGGCATCAAAGTCAAGCCAATTCATAAAACCAAATTTCTTCCTATGTAATGAGGGAGGAATATTACAAGCAATCATAGCGGCCTCTATAAGAATTGTGCCAGAACCACACATGGGATCGAGAAAATCACTTTGCCTATCCCAATCGCTCAATAAGATTAAACCCGCTGCTAAAACTTCGCTAATTGGAGCCTCATTAGTAGCGTGTCTGTATCCCCTTTTATGCAATGAATCTCCTGAACTATCTAAAGAAATTGTGCACTTATCGTTAGAAACGTGAATATTAATTCTTACATCTGGATTTTTAGTATCAACATCTGGTCTTCTACCCTTAGTTAAATCCCTGAAGTAGTCAACAATAGCATCTTTTACTTTTAATGCCACATAATGACTATGATTAAAAAAATCAGAGTGAACAGCTGCATTGACAGCAATAGTTTTATCGATGCTAATGTATTTTGACCAATCAAGCTTTTTGGCTTCTTCATATAAATCAACATCTCTACGAGCTGTGAATTTGTAAATAGGTTTGAGAATTCGAATGGCTGTTCTTAGGTTTAGATTTGCTTTGTACATAAAGCCTACATCACCAACAAAACTAACAGCTCTATTCAAAACCTGAATATCTTGAGCTCCCAATTTCAAAAGCTCATCAGCTAATATTTCTTCTAAGCCTAATTGCGTTTTAGCAATCATATTAAAATTCTCTCCTACACTATTTTTCATCGAACAAATTTAATCAAATAATACAGTAATAAATTTATATTTGAAGAATGAAAAATTGGTTCGATACTTGGTTCAATACGCCTTATTACCATCTTCTTTATAAGAATAGAAATTCTGATGAGGCAGAATTTTTCTTGAACAATCTATTGGACTATTTAAAACCTGATAAAAATCATAAATTCTTAGATGTAGCCTGTGGAAAAGGTCGTCACGCCATATTTATAAACAAAAAAGGTTATCACATTGAGGGTATAGATTTATCTAAAAAAAGTATTGATTACGCTTGCCAATTTTCTAATGACAAGCTTTCTTTTAAGGTCCATGATATGCGCTCTACTTACAAAAAAGAGGAGTTTGATTTTCTACTAAATATCTTTACTAGCTTCGGCTATTTTGATGAGTCATCTGATAACTTCAAGGCAATTCATGCTATGGCTGACAACATTAAAAAAGATGGAAAAGTTGTTTTGGACTTTATGAATGCCAAAAAAGTTGTTAGATACTTAGTGAAAAGCGAATCAAAAACCGTCGATAATATCCAATTCACCATTAAGAGAAGTTATGAAAATGGCTTTTTACTAAAAGATATTTACTTTACTGATAAACAACAATTTCACTTCCAAGAAAAAGTTCAAGCATTAACATTATCTGATTTTATAGATTTGTTTGAAAAATCTGGATTGAAAATTATAAATTTGTGGGGTGATTATTCACTAAATGATTTTAACGCTATTCATTCTCCACGCCTTATAATACTCGCTCAAAAATGACAATTATCGATTACATAATTTTATTATCGTCTGTTTTTGTAGGTTCAATCATTGCCTTCTACATAAAAAATATATCACAAAATAACACCAAGCTACTAATTTCATTCAGTGGTGCTTACTTGTTTTCTATTACTGTACTCCATTTAATTCCTGAAACTTTTGCAGGAGAACATAATCATACTATTGGATTATTTATTCTCATTGGATTTCTTTTACAAATCATTTTAGAGCAATTTTCTAAGGGTGTTGAACATGGTCATGGGCACATTCACGGAAGTGTTCCATTGAGTATGCTAATAGGCCTTGGCGTACATTCTTTCATTGAAGGTATGCCGCTAGGAAACCCTCATCATCATTCTCATATGCATTCTTCTTTATTATCAGCCATAGCCTTGCACAAAATACCAGTTGGAATTGTGCTTACTCATATGCTCATAGAAAGTAAAATGTCTAAGCCTAAGATTATCCTATTAATAAGTCTATTCGCTATTACAACTCCACTCGGCACATTTTTTAGTGAATACATCAGTAATATTTCTAATTATTATCGAGAGATAATGGCAATTGTTATAGGAATGTTCCTACATATTTCTACAACTATATTATTTGAAAGTAGTGAAGGACACCATTTTAATAGTCGAAAAGCTATTGCCATCATCATAGGTTCTAGTATTGCCTTGATAAGTACATTTCTATGATAAAAAGAATAATTATAACAGGTGGGCCTAGTAGTGGTAAGACAAGTATTATCGATGCTTTGAAAGATGAAGGATATAGCTGTTTTGATGAAGTATCACGAGAAACCATTCAAGAAATGAATATCAAAACAGCATTTAAAAATGTTGATTTTGAAGAAACCGTTTTTAAAAAGAGAAAAAGAGATTTTTTAAATGCTAAATCTGGTGTGAATTTCTATGACAGGAGTATGCTTGATAATCTAGCATATCTTAAAAAAAATAAGCACGAAATACCTATTCACTTCAAAATTGATTGCGAGAATCATCGCTATCACCCTACTGTTTTTATCACAACTCCTTGGGAAGACATCTATACTGTAGATGATGAAAGATTAGAAAGTTTTAAAGATTCTATTCAAATTTTCGAAGCCTTAAAACAAGTCTATATAGAAGCAAACTACAATCTAGTAGAGCTCCCTAAGTCAAGTGTTAAAGAACGAATAAGGTTTATCATCAATGAAATCTAATTCATATCTTCGTAAAGATGTTGAGCCCACAAGAAATTCTAAAACAATATTGGGGTTACGATTCTTTTCGAAGTAAGCAAGAAGATGCAATACATTCAATTCTTGACGCAAAAGATACCTTAACCCTTCTACCTACAGGTGGAGGAAAGTCTATTTGCTTTCAAGTTCCTGCACTTATGATGGAGGGTATTTGTGTGGTAATTTCTCCTCTTATTGCCCTTATGAATGACCAAGTAACAGCTCTGAAAGCTAAAAACATACGTGCATTAGCAATTACTTCAGGAATGAGTTTTTCAGAATTAGACATTGCCTTAGACAATTGTATCTACGGCAACTATAAGTTTTTGTATTTATCACCAGAAAGGCTAGAAAGTGATATGGTGCAACAACGTCTAAAAAAGATGAATATTAACTTATTAGCGGTAGACGAAGTACACTGTATCTCAGAATGGGGTTATAACTTTAGACCATCTTATTTGAAGATTGCCGAAATACGAGAAATTACAACTGCCCCAATTATAGCCCTTACTGCAACTGCTACTCCATTAGTCGTAAAAGACATACAAGAGAAATTAAAATTTGATAATGAAAATGTTATCAGCACAAGTTTTTATAGAGATGAATTATCCTATGTTGTCCTCAAGCAAGATGACAAAGACAGCAAACTAATTCAAATCCTAAATAGAGTAAAAGGCACATCTATAATTTATTGTAGGACTCGAAAAGAAACCAAACGAATTCATTTGTTACTTTCCGAGTATGGAATTACATCACACTATTATCATGCTGGTCTAGATGTCTTGGAAAGAGCTTCAAAGCAAAAACAATGGCAACTGAATCATGTGAGAGTTATGGTAGCTACCAATGCCTTTGGTATGGGTATTGATAAAAATGACGTACGATTAGTTATCCACAACCACCTACCATTCACCTTAGAAGCCTATTTTCAAGAAGCTGGTAGAGCAGGGAGAGATAGAAAACTTGCATATTCCATACTGTTATACAACGATTTAGATATTCACAACCTAAAAAAACAAATAAATGACCACTATCCTGAGATAGAAATTGTAAGAAACGTATATCAACAAATTGCTAACTTTCTAGGTATAGCCATTGGCGATGGCAAACATCAAGAATTTCCGTTTCATATCAACGAATTCTGTGAACGTTATAATTTAAATCAACTTCAAACTTACAATGCTCTTAAGTTGTTAGAAAAAGAAGATTATATCAAGTTAAGCGAAGCCATTCATCAACCCTCACGATTATTTATCAAAGTTACTCATACCGAATTGTATCAATTCCAAATTGCCAATAAACAATACGATATTTTACTCAAAATACTATTACGTTCATACGGCTCTCTATTTGATAACTTCACAAAAATTCAAGAAAATATTATCGCTAAAAGAGCTCAACTTTCTACTCAAGAAGTTAAAGATTTTCTGACTAACCTAAAGCAAATGGACATTTTAGATTACATCCCTCAGAATAGTAACCCTAAACTATTAATGCTAAAAACAAGAGTAGATTCTAAATACATTAGTCTATCTAAAGAAACATTAGAAACTAGAAAAGCAAATGAAGAAGCTAAAGCAGCCTCAGTCATACAATATGCTAGTAATCAATACCAATGCAGAAGTCATGTTTTACAAAACTATTTTGGCGAGGAAGACAACAAAAGATGTGGCAAATGTGATGTCTGTCTTGAAAGGAATAAGTTAAATATTAATGACCAAGAGTTTGAGGCTATCATGTTAGCCATTCAAAACCTAATTAGTCAAAATCCAATGCATGTAGATGACATCATTATATCAATTATTGAACACAGAGAAGATAAAATGGTTTCCGTACTGCAATTTCTTAGCGATAATGGACAAATAGCTATGAATGACGAACAAAAGCTATATTGGATTTACTAAAAAGTGTAATTTCGTCACCTATGATTTCACAACTGAGAATAGTTTTTATGGGTACACCCGATTTTGCTACTGAATCACTCAAGAGTTTAGTAGAAAACAATTTTAATGTAGTCGGTGTAGTAACAGCTCCAGACAGACCTGCAGGTAGAGGTCAAAAAATTAAACATTCGTCAGTAAAAACATATGCCCTAGAACAAAGTTTAAAGATTCTTCAACCTGTGAAACTTAAAGGCAACTCATTTATTACAGATTTAGATAGCCTTAAGGCCGATTTATTTGTTGTTGTAGCATTTAGAATGTTACCCGAAATTGTATTGGCTATGCCATCTAAAGGCACGTTTAATTTACACGCTTCATTATTGCCAAATTATAGAGGTGCAGCCCCTATTAATTGGGCTGTTATCAATGGTGAAAAAGAAACGGGTGTTAGTACCTTTTTCATGGAAAAAAATATTGATACTGGTAATATCATTTTTCAAGAAAAGATAAATATTGCTGAAGATGATACAGCTGGTATTATTCATGACAAACTAATGTATATTGGTAGTGAATTGGTATGTAAGACCATTAACGCTATAGAAAATAATCAAGCACCAAATGTGCCGCAAATTGATGAAACAGCCTCACACGCACCTAAAATATTTAAAGCAGATTGCAAAATATTATGGTCCGAAAGTGCTATTGATATTCACAATAAAATCAGAGGATTATCGCCATACCCTACAGCTTGGACTAGCGTAGATAAAAATAAAACCTTAAAACTGTTTAAATCGACTCATGAAAACGCCAACCATAATTTGGAAATTGGAAAGGTAGTTATAAGTAACAACAAAGAGTTAAAAGTGGCCACTCATGATGGTTTTGTTCATATTCATGAATTGCAACTATCGGGAAAAAAACGAATGAAAACAGCAGATTTTCTATGTGGATATAGTTTTGAAGATATCATTTTGCAGTAATGGAAGCGCTGATTGACCACTTTTTAAAATGCATAACAGATGAGCGAAAAGCACTCTTTGAAGAGCTTATTCAAAAACGCACAACATACCTTACCGTAGTATTAGAAAATATCTATCAACCCTTAAATGCAAGTGCTGTACTACGTTCCTGCGATTGCTTTGGCATACAAGATGTTCACATCATAGAAAATTATAACGAATTCAAACCTGATAGAGAGGTAGCAATGGGAGCTTCTAACTGGCTAACTGTCAATCGTTACGATAAGAACGAAAACAATACGCTCGATTGCATACAGTCTTTAAAAAATAAGGGCTACAGAATATTAGCAACAAGTCCACACAACTCTCAAACAGACCTTATCAATTTTGACTTGTCAAAAGGCAAAACAGCTTTGTTTTTTGGTACTGAGGTAGAGGGTCTTAGTAATATAGTTCTCGAAAACGCTGACGAACATTTACACATTCCTATGTATGGGTTTACTGAAAGTTTTAATTTATCCGTATCTGCAGCAATATGTCTTTATGAAATGCGAATGAAAATGGAAAAAGAAAA
>CAJWHN010000018.1 GCA_913041085.1 uncultured Flavobacteriales bacterium
AGACAGAAGATGAACTGTTATCTAAAAAAGACTTTTTACATTCTTAGATGAAAAACCGATTGTTAAATAAAGCCATTTTTATACAATCGATTTTTACTTTGCTTTCTATTTCAGTTTCAGCCCAAAAAACAGATTTTTCATACTACGAATCTGAAATTCAAAAAATTGCTCCTCTTTTACAAAACGCTAAAAGCGATGAAGAAAAGTTAAAAGCTAATGATGATTTCATTGAACTTTGGGACTTAGTACTTGACGACCCTAAATCTATGAAGTACCATTTCGAAATGTTAACGACCTTTCCTATTCTTACTTCAAAAAACAAGAAATTGAGGATTATAAATTGGTATGTCCCACTATCCAATAACATCAACAAATACTTTGCTATTGTTCAGTATTACAACAACAGAAAAGAATACAAAGTAGAATACCTTAAGCCACTAGAAGGAGAAGTTAAATCTGCAAATTCACTAAAACTAAATAATAGTCAATGGATTGGCGCTTTGTATTACAGTCTAACACCATTTAAAAGAGGTAAAAAAGACTATTACCTATTACTAGGCTGGGATGGTAACGATGAAAGAAGTAATAGGAAAATTATGGATGTCCTTTCGATATCAAAATCCTTGACCTTTGGTGCTCCTATTTTTCGCTATAAACAAGAACGTTTTCATAGGTATATATTAGAATATAAAGAAGACGCTGCTGTTTCTGTACAATTCAATAAGGATATAGAAAGTATCGTTTTTCCAAACCTCACCCCCATTAACGAGGATTTGACTGGACTATACGACTTCTATATACCTGACGGTAGTATAAACGCTTTCGAATTGAAAAACGGCACCTTTAAGTTCAAAGAAGATATTCAAAACCCTCAAAAAGTTAATGTTCCAAACATCAAAAAAATTGATAATGGTTTGTTTCCTAAGTAAAAAGAAAACTGCATTTTTGCATTCATAATATTTCAAATATGAAAAAGCATAATTTTAGTGCAGGACCTTGCATTTTACCCCAACAAGTTTTTAAAGAAGCATCATCTTCCATTTTAAACTTTAATAATTTAGAGCTTTCCTTGATAGAGATATCTCATAGAAGTGCTGATTTTGTTGCTGTTATCGAAGAGGCTGTACAACTCGTTAAAGAGCTTTTAGAAGTCCCTTCAGGCTATTCTGTCTTATTCTTGCAAGGTGGAGCTAGTATGGAATTTTTGATGGTAGCCAACAATCTAATGAAGGTTGGTGGTAAGGCTGGCTATTTAGACACAGGGGCTTGGTCATCAAAAGCAATCAAGGAAGCTAAATTGTTCGGTGATACTCAAATATTGGCTAGTTCTAAAGACAAGAATTATAGCTACATCCCTAAAGATTATGCTATACCTTCTGATTTAGATTATTTTCACTGCACTTCAAACAACACTATTTTTGGCACACAGATAAAAGCGTTTCCAATAACAGATGTGCTTACCGTCTGTGATATGTCATCAGACATATTCAGTAAGAAAATTGACGTTTCAAAATTTGACTTAATCTATGCTGGAGCACAGAAAAATTTGGGTCCTGCAGGAACCACTTTAGTTATTGTAAAAGATGAAATATTAGGACACACTGGCAGAGAAATACCTACTATGCTAGATTATAAAACACACATAGCTAAGGATAGTATGTTCAACACGCCTCCTGTTTTTCCAATCTATGTAAGTATGCTTACAATGCGTTGGTTGAAAGAGAATGGTGGTGTAAGTTGGATAGAAAAAGTAAATCAGCAAAAAGCAGAGTTGCTATACCAAACTATTGACAATAGCTCAATCTTTGAAGGAAGCGCTAATATAGAAGACCGTTCGACTATGAATGCTACATTCCTACTTACAAATACTGAACTTGAAGAAGAATTTAATAAGATGTGTACTAATGGTGGAATTAATGGACTTAAAGGTCACCGTTCTGTAGGTGGTTACAGAGCATCTATGTATAATGCTATGCCGCTAGAGAGTGTCCAAGCTTTAGTAGAAATAATGAACGAATTAGAAAGAAAAGGATAATGACAAAAGTACTTGCCAATGATGGCATCTCACAACTAGGAATTGACACTTTAGAATCTGCTGGTTTTGAAGTGATAACACAAAAAGTAGACCAAGAGCAATTGGCTAATGTGATTAATGAAAAGAATATTAGTGTTTTATTAGTAAGATCGGCTACTACTGCTAGAAAAGAACTTATTGACGCTTGTCCAAACTTAAAAATGATTGGTCGTGGTGGAGTTGGAATGGATAACATTGATGTAGACTATGCTAAAAGCAAAGGCTTAGAGGTGGTTAATACTCCAGCAGCATCTTCAGAGTCAGTGGCTGAATTGGTGTTCTCTCACCTATTTAATATGGTACGTTTTGTATACGATTCAAACCGTCAAATGCCATTAGAAGGAGATTCTAAATTTAAAGAATTGAAAAAGGCTTATGCTAAAGGCACAGAGTTGAAAGGTAAAACATTAGGAATTATTGGCTTTGGAAGAATTGGTCAAGAGGTGGCAAAAAGAGCTATTGGACTAGGCATGAGAGTTATTGCTAATGATAAATTCATCAAGAATACTAATGTTGAGTTAAATTTCTTTGATGGACAAACAGCCAATTTTGATATAAAAACGGTTTCCTTTGATGATGTTCTCAAAGAAAGTGATTATATCACCCTTCATATTCCTAAACTTTCTAATAAAGCTGTAATTGGCGAGGAAGAAATAGAAATGATGAAAGAAGGTGTAGGCATTGTCAATGCTGCTAGAGGTGGCGTTATAGATGAAGATGCTTTAATGAATGCCTTAGATAGTGGCAAAATATCATCGGCAGGTTTAGATGTATTTGAAAATGAGCCTAAACCTCAAATAAAACTATTAATGCAATCCAATGTTTCTTTAACACCACATATTGGTGCAGCAACCAATGAAGCTCAAGATAGAATAGGTAAAGAGTTAGCTGATAAGATTGTCTCTTATTTTAACTAATTTGCCACCACTTAAAAGCCTTTAAAATTGTGTTACTATGGCAAAAATAGTCCCTTTTCGTGCAATACGTCCTAGTCGAGATAAAGTCTCTCTAGTAGCTAGTCGTTCCTATCTTAGCTACAACAAAGAAATACTCGTTGAAAAACTTGATAATAACCCTTATACCTTTCTTCACATCATCAACCCAGATTATTCAGCTGGATATGAAGTTAATAGCTACGACGAAAAATTTAAACTTGTAAAAGAGGAATTTAATAGTTTTATAAAAGAAGGAATATTCAAAAAGGATAATTCTGATAGTTTCTACATCTACCAAAAAAATAATGCAGAAGGAAATTCATTTATTGGAATAATAGGTGCAGCCTCCGTAATAGACTATCAAAATGGCAATATAAAAATACACGAGCAAACCATACAAAAAAGACAAGAACTGTTCAAAAATTACCTGCAAACCACTGGCTTTAATGCTGAACCCGTTCTATTAACTTATCCCAATCATAAATGCATTGATGAGATTATACAGCTTTATAGACAAACTAGAGCTGAATATGAATTTACAACCACTAACAAATCGCAACACAAACTATGGTTAGTCAATGATGAAAAAGACATTAAATTAATTGAACGATCTTTTAGTGAGATTGAAAATCTATACATAGCTGACGGCCATCATCGATTTTCTTCATCTAGCCTTCTAGCTAAAGAGTCTAAAAATATAAACAACTCAAACACACAATATTGTATGAGTTACCTTATTGCTGAAGACCAACTTAAAATAATAAGTTTTAATAGACTTCTTAAAAACTTAAACGGCCTATCTGATGAAGATTTTTTAACTCAGATTAAGGAGAAATATGAGATTAAGGAAGTCCAAAAGGCTTTAGTGCCGACTCAAAAAGATGAAATCACACTATATATTTCTAAAAAATGGTATTCTCTTATTGCCAAAGAAGAATACGTCAATAGAACACATTGTGTAGAAAAATTAGATCCAGCCATACTATCAAATAATATTTTAGCTCCTATTCTAGGTATAACAGACCCAAGAAATGACAAACGTTTGGCTTTCATTGATGGTACTCATAGCTTAGAGGAAATTAAGCAAAAAGTAGATTCCGAAGAATTTAAAGCCGCTTTTGTGCTAAAACCAATAAGCGTAAATCAAATAAAAGAAGTGTCCGACCAAGGACAATCTATGCCTCCTAAAAGCACTTACATTCAACCCAAACTAAGAAGTGGTATGTTAATTTATGATTTTGAGGATTAAATGAATATTAAAGCTAACATATCAAACATACTCAATGATATAGATGAAAAGGTTCAATTGGTAGCCGTTTCCAAAACAAAACCTACAGACTACATTCTTGAAGCATACCAAGCAGGACAACGCATATTTGGTGAAAATAAAGTTCAAGATTTAGTCGAAAAGTCTGCTGTTCTTCCTGATGACATTCGATGGCATATGATAGGTCATCTTCAAAGCAATAAAGTAAAATACATCGCACCATTTGTTTCGCTTATTCACGCCGTAGATTCTAAAAAGCTATTAATTGAAATCAACAAGAGAGCTAAACAGCATGATAGAGTGATTCACTGCTTATTACAAATTCATATTGCACAAGAATCTAGTAAGTTTGGATTAAACGAAGATGAGGCTATAGAATTATTGGAAATGAACCTAGCCAACGTCAGCATTGATGGAATAATGGGAATGGCAACTTTTACAGATGACAAACAACAAATAAGAAGTGAATTTAAGTCCCTAAAAAACACTTTTGAAAAAGCTAAAAATAAATTTCATAAGTTATCAATCTTATCTATGGGAATGAGTGGCGATTATGATATTGCCATCGAAGAAGGAAGTAATATGATTAGAATTGGCTCATCTATATTTGGTAGCCGATAATTACTTTTGCTTGGAAATTAATTCCCACATTTTGCCAACTTCTTTATTTTCAGAACCCCTAAAAACCTGACCGGTTTCTTCATCAATCAATATCCATTTAGTTGGACATTTAGTGATCACTTTAAGCTCTACAGCTTTATCTAAATCCTCAACTTCTACTTTATTTATAATTCTAATTTTTTTTGTCATATCAATAGTATTGTGCTATTTCTCTTAATTGGTCTAAAATACGATTTGTTTGTTTAGCATTATCATCAGAAATTATAGCTTTTATCTTGGAATTCATATCAGTCAATATCACATCTATTTCATTTAAAACAGATAAACCTCTTGATGTGATAACAATTTCAATTCTTCTACGGTCTTTAGAAGATACACTTCTGTTCACTAAATCTTTAGAAATTAACTTATCTACTAATCTAGATACATTAGAAGACTTATCTAACATTCGATGCTCAATATCCATTAAAGCAATAAATTCGCCCTTCTGCCCTCTTAAAATGCGTAATACGTTATACTGTTGAGGTGATAACTCATAAGGTTTAAACAAACGACTCGTTATCAAATTCAACAGATTTGCTGAATAGATAACATTTATCATCAGCTTTTCTTGCTCTGAATCAAACTTCGATTGGAAAATGGATTGTTCTAAACTCATGAATACAAATATATGTATAAACACTATATGTATATACATTTAATTTTGTATATTTAGATTATGATTAAACATTACAACATTAGTAATCAAGCATACGGTGAATTTAATGGTGGTGACATTATTGAAAATAAACCAATTGGCTTTCCACAGGACGGTGGTAAACTTAAACCCTATTCAAATTTATTCTACTGGGCACACGCAAGTGCAAAAAAAGACAGTGTCATAGGTTTGCATCCACATCGAGGATTTGAAATTATGTCAATAGTATTAGAGGGAAATATACAGCATTATGACACCCTACTTAAACAATGGATACCATTAGAAAAAGGCGACGTTCAATTAATTCAGTCAGGCTCAGGCATTTCTCATGCTGAGGCAATGCAAAGTGAATCAGAAATTTTTCAGATATGGTTTAACCCCGACTTAAGAAAAACATTAAGTCATCCAGCTAAGTATCTAGATATCAAAGGCAAAGACTTGCCGCAAACAAATAATATTACCACTATAGTTGGTAAAAACTCCCCTATCCAATTAGAAAGTGAACAGATTGAAATCACCGAAATAGCATTACAAGTCGGTAAGATTCAAATGGATATCGAAAAAGAATTTTACTACTCCTTTTATCTTATAGAAGGTGAGTTGATGATACATCAAGTCCGTGTTTATAAAGATGATTTTTTTATCGTTGAAGATGAAGAATCATTGAACTATGAAGTTTTGGTTAATGGAAGAATGCTCTGTATAAAGTCTCCAGTAACCCTTTCCTCACCTGTTTATTAAAAAAGGCCCCGTTCTGGGGCCTTTGTTTTATTTACTTAAATAGTTGGAAATGTTTTGTTCCACTCTATTCAGAACATCTGAGACGTCTTCTTTTACAAATTTCTCGCCAGTAATATGCTCAAAAAGCTCTATATATCTTTCCGAAACTGATTCACAAAACTCTTTACTCATCTCAGGAATACTTTGACCATCTTTGCCTTGAAAACCATTTTCTATGAGCCATTGTCTAACAAACTCTTTAGACAATTGCTTTTGTGAATTTCCTGCTTTTAAATTTTCTTCATATCCTTCAATATAAAAATAACGTGATGAATCTGGAGTGTGAATTTCATCAATAAGAGTAATCTCACCATTAGCATCTTTACCAAACTCATATTTAGTATCTACAAGAATAAGTCCTTTGTCTTCTGCTAACTCTGTTCCTCTCTGAAAAAGTTCTCTAGTATATTTCTCCAATAAAATATAATCTTCCTCTGAAACTAAATCTTGAGAAAGTATTTCTTCTCTAGAAATATCTTCATCGTGACCTACTTCTGCTTTAGTAGTAGGTGTAATTAGCGGTTGTTCAAACTTTTGATTCTCAACCATACCATCTGGCATAGGCACACCGCATAACATGCGTTTGCCGTCTCTATACTCTCTCCAAGCATGTCCTGTAAGGTATCCTCTTATTACCATTTCTACCATAAAAGGTTCACATCTTTTACCAATAGTTACCGATGGATCTGGTGTAGATTCTTTCCAGTTTTGGACAATGTCAGAAGTAGCGTCTAAAAACTTAGATGCTATTTGATTTAGTACTTGCCCTTTGTATGGGATTCCCTCAGGAAGAACATGGTCAAATGCCGATATTCTATCCGATGCAATCATCACCAATTGCTCATCTCCAATACTATATACGTCCCTTACTTTTCCTTTGTAAAGGTTTTTTTGGTTTGGAAAATTAAAGTCCGTTTTAATAATTACATTGTTACTCATTTTTGTCTTGTTTTGATTTGTACGCTTTAATAATTTTTTTCACTAATTCATGGCGAATAACATCTTTGTCATCTAGTTTGATAACACTGATACCTTTCACGCCTTTTAGCACCTTCAAAGCCTCTAATAGACCAGAAGGTTGTTTAGATGGTAAATCTATCTGAGTTTCGTCACCTGTAATAATAAACTTAGCCGATTTACCCATTCTTGTAAGAAACATTTTCATTTGTTGATGGGTAGAATTTTGGGCTTCGTCTAATATAACGAATGCATTATCTAGAGTTCTACCTCTCATGAAAGCTAATGGCGCTATTTCTATAATTCTATGTTCTATATATTCATTTAACTTCTCTGCTGGAATCATATCCCTTAGAGCGTCATAAAGTGGTTGCAGGTACGGATCTAACTTTTCTTTTAAATCACCTGGTAAAAAACCTAAGTTCTCTCCTGCTTCTACGGCAGGTCTTGATAAAATTATTCGTCTGACCTCTTTATTTTTTAAAGCCCTAACAGCAATAGCAACAGCAGTATATGTTTTTCCTGTTCCTGCTGGTCCGACAGCAAAAAGCATATCGTTTTTTTGAGATTCTTTAACCATCTTACGTTGGTTAACAGTTCTAGCCTTAATTATTTTTCCGTGAGGGCCATGAACCAAAGTATCATTATCTCCTTCTAAAACAGCACTATCCTCTAGTATAATGCGTTCTATATTGCTATGCGTAAGACGTTGATACTTACTAAAATGCTCAAGCATCAAAGTAAATTTTTGTTCAAACGCCTCAATAGATTCATCGTCACCTATAAGTTTTAGAGTATTACCTCGAGCTACACATTTTATCTTGGGAAAGAAGTCCAAAATAAAAGACAAAGTTTTATTGTTTGTACCATAAATATCCAGAGGATTATGACCTCTTAAATCTATAATTTTTTCACCCATTTATTATGCTCTACTATTAATTGACGAATCAGCAAAAATTATACTTACTTTTGATGGGACAAAATAACAACTTTTTAAGAAATTTAATTGGATTAATTGCTCAATATTATGCCAATAATTACACTAACCACAGACTTAGGCACAGTTGACCATTACGTGAGCGCAGTTAAAGCGACTATTTTGAGGCAATTAGATAATGCTAATATTGTAGATATTAGCCACGATATCCCCTCTTTTAATATCATACATGCTGCATTTGTTCTTAAAAATGTTTACCAAGAATTTCCTCCTGAAAGTATACATATTATTGGTGTAAATGCTGAAACTAATGAGGATAATAGTCACCTTGCAGTTTATGCTAATGGACATTATTTTGTAGGAACTGACAATGGTATTTTCTCTTTGCTTTTAGATTTAAAACCTGATAAAATTATCGAAATAACTACAACTAGAGATTCAGATAATGAAAACTTTCCTGTGAAAGATGTTTTTGCCAAAGCAGCTTGTCATATTGCTAGAGGTGGCACATTAGAAATTATAGGAACTGAAATCAAACAGTTTTCTAAAGAATTTACTAAACTAGAGGCTTTACATGATAAGAATTCTATTAGAGGCTCTATTATTCATATCGATCATTATGGCAATGCTATAACTAACATTAGCCAACGCCTTTTTAAAGATGTTGCTAAAGGTAGAGCCTATACTATAAATTTGGGTAGTAAAGAACACTACTCATTAAACACCATCAAAAGAAAATACAATGAGGTACAAGCTGGAGACGCTGTTGCACTTTTTATATCAACAGATTTCCTTACCATATCCATTAATAATGGCTCTGCATCTTCATTAATGGGGCTACATATTAACGATACCGTTAGAATTGAATTTAAATGATAAAGCGCATAGTAAAAATGGAGTTTGAGCCAGAGAATATAAGTCCTTTTGTAAATTTTTTTAAGGCAAATAAAGATAAAATCACAACTTTTGATGGCTGCCATTCTGTTGAGTTATTAAGAGATATTAATGCCCAAAATATCTTTTTCACCTATAGTATTTGGGATTCTGAAAGCTCTCTTAATAAATATAGAGAGTCTAACACATTTAAAGACATTTGGTCTAAAACAAAACCTCTATTTTCCAATAAAGCTAAGGCTTGGAGCGTTGAAGAGATTTAATATTTTTGCAATTCATATGTATGCACTATTTAAAAAAGAGATAAACACATTCTTCAGCCATAACTCAGGCGTTATTATAATTTTGAGTTATCTAATCACAAATGGTGCTTTTTTATGGCTTTTCTCTAGTGACTTTAACATTCTTGATTCTGGATTTACACAGATGAATGGTTTATTTTCCCTTTCTCCTTTTTTGTTTTTAGTATTTATACCAGCTTTAACAATGCGCTTATTTGCTGATGAATATAAAGAAGGAACGATTGAAGTTCTTCAAACCTCACCTATTTCTAATACCAAACTTGTTTTGTCCAAGTATTTTTCAGGATTAACTCTAGTTTTCTTAGCTATAATTCCCACAGTGGTTTATTATTTTAGCTTATCCAAGCTTTCTGAAACAGTAGGAAATATCGATACTGCTGGCATTATCGGTTCATACATTGGGCTACTACTTTTATCAAGTGTATTTGTTGCTATAGGAGTCTATACATCTTCTACTACCAAAAACCAAATCACATCATTCATAACAGCTATTTTTATCAGTGCATTCTTCTATTTAGGTTGGGATTTAATAGCTAATGAAATAGCTAACGGAAAAATCCAAATTGCTATCTCTTATATAGGAATGGATTCGCATTACAACAGTTTAAGCAGAGGTGTTATTGATAGTAGAGATATTATTTATTTTCTGAGTTTAAATATCATTTTTATACAACTTACTAGCTACTCAATCAGTAGAAAAAAATGATAGTAATTAAACAAAATAAAACCCTTTTCATAAACTTAATTGTACTGATAGCAATTAATGTTTTAGCTAGTAAGCTATACTTTAGACTAGACCTTACCGAAGAAAAAAAATATTCATTAAACGATGCCACTAAACAAACCTTAAGCTCAATTGATGATATTGTTTATGTAAAGGTTTATTTGAATGGCGACCTCCCCGCTGGATTTGTTAGGCTTAGGAACTCTTGTCAAGAGACATTAGACGAATTCAGATACCACAGTACATTAGTAGAATATCAGTTTATTGACCCAAATGAAGCCGATAGCCCAGAAAATAGAAAGAAAATCTATAAGGAATTATCAGAAAATGGTCTAGAACCAACTAATCTTCAAGTTCAAGCAAATAATAGCAATAGTGAGCAGATTATATTTCCCGGAGCTATTATCTATTACAAAGGGAGAAGTCAATCTTTGAACCTCTTACAAAATCAAATTGGCACCAATCCTGAAAATGTACTTAATAATTCTGTTGAAAGTATAGAGTATGAACTAACTAATGCTATCCACAAACTCATTTCTAACTATAAGCCTAAGATTGCATTTTTAGATGGGCATAATGAATTAGACGAATTAGAAAGTGCCGACATTAATCATTCTTTAGGTCTTGTAAAAGGCTCATTGTCAGAGTACTTTAGCATTGATAGAATTGATATTAAAGAGTATGAACTAGACGAGAACAACTCGCCAAGCCTTAGTAATCAAATAAATCGACTACTACAATACAAGGCTCTAATCATTGCTAAACCTACTAAAGCCTTTACTGAAGTTGATAAATTTTTGATTGACCAATACATTATGAATGGTGGTAAAACCATGTGGTTTTTGGACGGCGTAGCTATGGATATGGATAGTTTAAAAGGTAATGCGCCTTTTTCAATGGCGGTTCCTTTAGATTTAAATCTCACAGACTTACTTTTCAAATATGGTGTTAGAGTAAATTACGATTTGGTGATGGATTTTCAAGCCGACCAAATACCTATAATTGTTGGATATCAAGGAAATGTACCACAACAACAATTACTTCCATGGTTCTACCACCCTATTATTATTCCTAAAAACAAACAATCTATTGTCAAAAACCTAGATGGAATTAAGAGTGCTTTTGTAAGTACATTAGATACCGTTAAGGCTATCAATATCAAAAAATCACCTTTGTTGTTCTCCTCGCCTTATTCAAAAATAGTTAGAGCTCCACATAGAGTTAGCCTATCAATTCTAGAGAAAGAACCAAATATAGAACAATTTAATGCTGGTGAAAAGCCAATCGCATATTTGTTAGAAGGAGAATTTCAATCAGCATTTCAAAACCGTATTGCACCTAATAACGAAAGCTTAAAACCGAAGCTAACAAGCCCTTCAAACAAAATGATAGTATTTGGAGATGGAGATATTATAAAAAATCACGTTTCCTCTTCTGGAAATGCATTTCCTCTAGGATACAATCAATTTAGTAAATCCCAATTTAATGGCAACAAGCAATTGATTGTTAATGCTTTGAACTATTTAATGGATAATGAAAATCTAATTAATATTAGGGCAAAAGAAGTCAACCTAAGATTATTAAATAAATCGGAGATCAAAAACAATCGATTAAAATGGCAATTGATTAATACTTTATTACCTCTAGCTATCATCACTCTATTAATCGTTATTTTTGGTTTAGTAAGAAAAAGACAATACAGATGAAAAAAATATTTTTATTAGCAATACTGATTATAGCATCACTAATTCTATTTTTACTTAATAAGAATGATACGACTCTTAGTGTAGAATTAAGTGATTTTGCTGTTGAAGATACTGCTAGTATTCAAAAGGTATTTTTTGCTGACAAACACGGTAATTCAGTAACTGTGAGTAGAAATAGTGACACATGGCTAGTTGACAATAAATTTGAAGTTCGCCCAGAAGCGATAGAATATTTACTCAAAACTATAAAAGATATTGAAGTAAAGCACCCTGTCAGTAATAGCTTACATGATAAGGTTATTAAAAACCTTGCCAGTTCAGCCGTTAAAGTTGAAATATTTACTGATGATTTAGATATAGCATACAAAACCTATTATGTAGGCGGAGAAGCTAAGGATCTAATAGGTAGCTTTATGCTTCAAGAAAATTCAAGCCGTGCTTTTGTGGTTTATATACCTGGATTTAATGGTTTTTTAGCTCCTAGATATACTATAGATGGTACTACAGTTGCTAGTGACTTATGGAGAGATAGAACCATTTTTTCTTACAATAGCAATGATATAAAAACAATAAGTGTAGTCAATCACGAAGATGCTAGCAAATCCTTTAAAATGCATCGTCAAGATATGTTTTATAGCTTTACTAAGAATAACAATACCAAAATAATACCAGACAGTCAAGGTCAAGAATATTTCAATCTATTCAAGTCTGTCAAATGCGAAGGCTTTATGAATGACTTTTCAAAAAAAGACTCTATTTTCAACAGCACACCTTTTTATACCGTTCGTATAAGCGATACAAATGGGAAAATAGATTCTATTACAGCCTATCACAAAGAACCAAAGAGAGAAGATTATATGCAGGAAAACGGTCAAAAACTAGAGTATGATGTAGATAGAATGTACGCTAAATTCAACTCTGACTTAGTACTGATTCAGTTTTATGTGTTTGATAAAATACTTTTAAGAACACCTCAATTTTCTGTTGAAAAATAGTTGAAAAGTATATCATACTTACAAATGTAATTCTTATATATTTGTTTGATAACAGATATAGAAAAAACGAATATGAAATTTATAGTTTCTAGTGCTCAATTACTAAAGCAACTCCAAACCGTTAGTGGTGTATTAAACTCAAGTAACACCCTCCCTATTTTAGATAACTTCCTGTTTGAAATATCAGATAATAGGCTTTCCATTTCTGCCTCTGACCTAGAGACAACAATGAAAACAACAATTAAAAATGCTGAAGCAGATGATGATGGTAACATTGCTATTCCTGCTAAACTATTGTTGGATACGCTTAAAACATTTTCGGATCAACCTCTTACATTTTTAATCGATAAAGATACATACGGTATAGAAATAGGTTCTGAAAATGGTAAGTTCAAACTAGCTGGACAAAATGGTGATGAATTTCCAAAAACACCATCAATGGAGTCTGCTTCTAAAACAACTATGCCCTCAGAGGTATTAGCATCAGCTATTAATAAAACACTTTTCGCTACAGGAAACGATGAATTAAGACCTATTATGTCTGGTGTTTTTTGTGAATTATCATCTGAAGGTTGCATATTCGTTGCTACAGATGCCCACAAACTTGTCAAATACAGAAGAACTGATGCAACAGCTGATAGTACAGTTTCATTTATTCTACCTAAAAAGCCACTTACACTATTAAAAAATTCATTAATTAACGATAGTGATGTGTCTATAGAATACAATGAAACCAATGCCTTTTTTGTATTTGATGATATCGAGCTAATATGCCGACTCATAGATGGAAAGTATCCTAACTACGAAGCTGTAATACCAAAAGATAACCCTAATGTGCTAACTATTGATAGATTAGAGTTTTATAATTCCATTCGTAGAGTTGCTATTTTTGCTAGTAAATCAACTCATCAAATACGTCTTAAAATTGCAGGCTCTGAGTTACACATTTCATCAGAAGATTTAGATTTTTCAAACGAAGCTTTTGAAAGATTAAGCTGTAACTATGCTGGTGAAGACATAGAAATTGGCTTCAATTCACGTTACTTATTGGAAATGATTAATAATCTTTCATCAGAACAAATTAACCTAGAAATGAGTGCTCCTAATCGAGCAGGGATAATAATTCCTCAAGATGGAATATCAGAAAATGAAGAGGTTTTGATGTTAGTAATGCCTGTAATGTTAAATCAATAATGCAAATAGCTTATATTAGCAAACAATTAAAACAACTATAAACCACTATTATGAAAAATATACTTCTAGTCATATTAGTTATCGCTACTACTCAAGTAAATGCCCAATTTGAAAAAGGAAATTGGTTTCTTGGAGCTTCAAGTAGTAATATTAATTTCAGCTCATCTACTAACTCAGAAAACACCATTGATGTCACTTACACGGGCTTTAGAGATACTTTAGTAAATGCTACAGACAGTTTGAACCTCGACTTTTTATTCCCCTATTCTTATAAATTAGATCAGGATAAACAAAGTGAGTTTAATGTCAATCTAAAAATGGGATATTTTATTGCTAACAAGCTAATGCTTGGTGTAGGCTTTGGATATGACACTGAAACAAGTCTTTTCAAAACAAATCCTGATTCTGAGATTACTAATGCTAGTTTGGCAGATAGTATGATCAATGTTTGGTTTACAGGTCTTCCAGATGTAACCACAAATGGTACAACTTATGCTGATCACTATTTCGAACTTTATAGCTTAGTGGCTGCATCAGTTGACAATGACTTAACATATTCTAAAACGTTAATGACAATTTCTCCTTTTGTTAGATACAACTTTCAACTAAGAAAAGGTAACTCCATCTTCGTTGATGGTTCTTACAGAATAGCTTCTGGAAAAGAAGAAGTTAAAGATGCTATCAGTTCAGTTAGCCAAACAACAGAACTAGCATCCTCTACAATTAATTTAGGCTTAGGTTTTTCTGCCTTTTTATCCAATAAATTTAGTGTTGAACCACAATTCAATTACTACATGTACAACTCTACAGCTACTGTGAAGGAAGATGCTATGCATCCAATTCTAAGTATCGCTGATATGGGAGAAAAAACCACAGAGAGAACAATTGCTGGTTCTGGAATTAACTTTTCAGTAGGTTTGTCTTTCTACTTCTAAAATATTTTTAATTTATCATTTAAAGACTTTGCCTCATCGCAAAGTCTTTTTTTTTAGTCATTTTCTTGATATTGCCACTCATCCATATTGGGCTGGCCGGCATCTATCCATGCTGAATACCAAATACAACCTATGGCTAAGATAGATTTGCGCATCTGCCTTTCAACCATTCCATCTAACATTGTATGATAAGCTTTTGAATACTCTTCTGAGTACACTTTTTTATCCCCCTGCCCCTTTCTTACAATACTAAATTTTAAATCACTACTATAACTTTTATTTAGTTTAGCCTCAAACGCTAAAACAGAATCTTTAGCTGAATAACTAGATTCTATAATAGACCAAACGTAAGATAAAATATCGTCTTGATAGCTGATTTTAGGTAGATAGAAATCATAATTTTTGACAAATAATTCAGGTAAGCGTGACTCCCAAAAGGCGTGAATTCCCTTTTGATTACTTAATTGACCATCATAATTAAGCGTCGTATGCAGAGGAACGTGAGCATCAGCTATATAATGTCCTAAGTCCGATAAAAGATTAATAGAGCGCTCTACTTTATGTTCTTTTAAGGCTTTTACTAAAATGTGGTACTGCTTGTTGATGTGCCAAGGTAATATGCCATACTTAATAAGGGTATCTTCTGAATACTTTGCAACAGCATCGTCCCATTTTTTTGGCATTACAGCGAAGGGTGAATCTAAACTATAAGCATCTATATCAATAAAATGTCTTGGTGCCTCATCCTTTACGGTGAATTTTCTCTTATCAGCATTTACAGCCTTATCTTCTAAAAGCTGAATATGATTTAAAAAAAATGTATTCATACTTTCAGGAAGAGTATAAACTGCCATCTTATTGATTTTATAATGAGAAAAAAAGCCCCAAGTCAACACTGTATCATTAAATAAAAAGATAGCAATGAAACATAGTATAAGCTTTTTCATGAGTGAGAAATCAATATGTTGTCTTTTAAAATAGGAATTACTTCAGATTTATTCAATTCTAAGCAATAGCGAACATCGTTCTCTATTCCTAAATGTGCTAAACGTTTTCTGTGCTGAGAATCTTTCAAGAAATCAAATAAGTTGTCTTTAGCCTTTTGATAGAGCATTAAACTACTTGCTGTAGAATCGTTGTCATAGTAAAACTTTTCATTATTAATTAATTGCTCGGTTAATGCACCTGCAAATAGCGTATCCTCTAGACAATAGTCATTTTTCCAGCCAGCACATAAAATAATAATCCCTTTGTCCATTTCTACTAAAAATGAAGTCAAGGCTTTCAAGTTTAAAAATGAACCCGTCACAACAAGATGATCTTGTTTAGCAATATTTATGGCTTTTGTCCCATTAGTAGTGGTCAACACCATCTTTTTACCCTCAAGAGAATGATTAGAATACTCTGTCGGAGAGTTTCCTAAATCAAAACCTCTAACAATTTTGCCATTTCTCTCAGCAGCTATGATATACTCATCATTATCTTTATAATCTAAAGCATCTTCTATTGTAGAAACAGGTATAATAGACTCAACTCCAAGCTCTAAAGCAGTACATATTGCTGAAGTGGCTCTTAATACGTCAACAACAACAACAACACTTGTTCTATCCGAATATATCGGAAAAAGAGATGGGGTTAAGCAAACTTTAATATTATTCATAGAAACTATGATTTGTAAAAAGGTAATTTAACGACTTGGGCCTTGAGTTTCTTATTTCTTATCTGAATATACAGCTTAGTATCGCTTTTAGCATATTCTGAATTCACATAACCCATACCAATAGATTTTTGTAGTGATGGTGACATAGTACCTGAGGTAACAAAGCCGATTTCTTCATCATTTTCATTTAGGATTGTATATCCATTTCTAGCAATACCTCTGTCTAGCATTTCAAAACCTACTCTTTTGCGCTGAACACCATTTTCTTTTTGTAATTGTAATTCTTTAGAATAGTTAAAGTTGTTATTAAACTTGGTAATCCATGATAGTCCAGCTTCAATAGGTGATGTATCATCATTAATATCATTACCATAAAGGCAAAAACCCATTTCTAAACGTAAAGTATCTCTTGCAGCTAAACCTATTGGTTGTATGCCGTAAGATTTACCAGATTCTAAAATTGATTCCCATATCGTTTCGGCAATGTCGTTTGGAAAATATATTTCAAAGCCACCAGCACCCGTGTATCCAGTAGCAGAAATGATGACATCTTTAAATCCATAAAAATCAGCTAAAGCAAAAGTATAATACTTCATAGCTGATAAATCAAGCGAAGTGAGAGATTGAAGTGCTTGTGATGCCATAGGGCCTTGCACAGCTAGTAAAGAGTAATCATCAGATAAGTTAGAGATAATAGCTTTATTTGTGTTGAATTGACTTATCCAATTCCAATCCTTTTCAATATTTGAGGCATTAACTACCAACATATATTTTTCAGCATTAAATCTATAGATTAGTAAATCATCAACTATCCCCCCTTCTAAATTAGGCATACAAGAATACTGAGCTTGACCATCAACTAAAGCAGAAACATCATTTGAGCTTACTCTTTGTATTAAATCCAAAGCATGAGGACCTTCAACAAAAAACTCTCCCATATGAGAAACGTCGAAAACCCCTACCTTATCTCTAACATTTAGGTGTTCAACTGTTACGCCTTGGTACTGAACTGGCATATTGTATCCTGCAAAGGGCACCATTTTAGCACCTAAATCAATATGTTTTTTTGTAAGAGCAGTTGTTTTCATTGAGTTAATTTTAGGGCGCAAATATAACTATTTTAACTCCCCAATATATGCTAGAACATCTCCTTCTACGAATTGATATTCAAAATCAACAGTAATGAATTGAATGGTGTCATTTCTTCTAAGAAGAATCGGCAGATAAGACTCCTTATCACTTTCAATAAGAGATTTCAAATGATCTTCTGAAGTGATTTCCATATCCTGAACTTCAGGATATTTTCTTACCAATTCTATTAGTTTAATATAATCTGAATCATCTGAAAATAAAATATTATTAGGTCTAGATAAAGCGTCAAATTTTATCTCATTAACAGTAATAAGACGATAAACATTAGATTCTCCAAAGGTTGACTTGAGTTTCCTACAAGCAAATATATTGACATCATTACTAGAGGTTAGAGCTAATAAATGTCCAACATCATCAAATTCTAAATCATCGTCATCAGAAAGAATGTTTTTTTCAAGGACATTTAAACTTGCTGCTCTTGCTTGACGTATATTTTCCTTGGATAAATCAACTAGAGTGTTTGAAATATGGTGTTTTTCAAGGTACATAGCTATGCTGATAGAACCCTCGTTTGCCCCGACAATAACTACTCCATTTTTCACATCTTTAACCAATCCCAAAAGACGAGCAACAAATTTTGCTGATAAGCCATTTAAAGTTACTGTTCCTAGAATTATCATAAAAGTCAAGGGAACCAATAACTCCACATCTTCCCTTAATGAGGGAGGTAGAGAAATTTTATCCGACATTAAATACAAAGAAAATAAAGAGGCAACAGCGGCAGCTACAATACCTTTAGGACCAATCCAAGCTACAAAAGCTTTTTCTCTCCAATTCAAATCAGACTTCCATGAACTTATCCATACTACTAAAGGTCTAAGTACAAACACAACAACTAAAAAGATGTATAAAGAATTTATTTCTAACAATCTTAAATCCTCCATAGATATTTTAGTGGAAAGAATGATAAAGAGTACGGATATCAAAATAACCGTTAGACTTTCTTTAAAATCTAGAATCTTATCTAGATTTGGAGTTTTTATATTAGCTAACAAAATCCCCATAACAGTAACAGATAATAAACCAGATTCTGCTTGTAGAGTATCAGCACCAGCAAAAGCAAAAATGACAAACCCTAGAGAAAGAACATTGATTAAAAAATGAGGAATCAAATTTCTTTTTAGTAATGTATGTAAAGTCCAGCCTGAAAGTAAACCAAAAAAAGTTCCCACACATAGGGTTAAAAAGAAGGTTTTTAAGGCTACTTGTGTAAGTCCCATAGAATGGTCTCCACCAACCCCCATAGTAGAAACAAATAATAACTCATAAACCAAAACAGCCACCAAAGCACCGATAGGGTCAATGGCTATACCCTCCCACTTTAGAATAGTGCTAATATTTTTCTTAGGACGAACACTTCGAAGAATAGGAGCAATTACTGTTGGACCAGTAACTATAATTAATGAACCAAATAATAAACCTACTCTATAATCCATATCTAGGAAATAATGAGCTGCTAATGCCCCTCCTATACCCATAACGATTGGGCCAACAATAAGTAAGTTTCTAACTACACCCGCTAACTGTCTAACTTCTTTAAATTTTAAGGTAAGTCCACCTTCAAATAAGATGACCCCTACGGAAAGTGAAACAAAATAATACATGGTTTTACCAGCAAAAATATTTTCTGGATCAATCCATTTTTCGTCTAAAAATAAAGTGGAAAGAGGCCCCATAACAAGACCTAGTATAATTAAAGGGAAAATAGCTGGTATTTTCATTCTCCATGCTATCCATTGAGCCAATAAACCGATAACTATTATTGCAGCGAGTTCTAACATAATTTTTCAATTTTGATAAATATAAAAAAATAAAAAAAGGAGCCGAAGCTCCTTTAATAAATTTTTAAAAAAAATTATTGTCTGAAAATCTTTTTGCCTGAACGAATATAAACACCCTTTGGTTGATTTTCAATTTGTTTGATTTTTCTTCCAAACAAATCGAAAAAGACATCGTCTTGAGTTTGATTAAAAGAGTAATCTAATATTGAAGTTGTATTTCTAACATCAAAAACAATAGTTCCTGGTGATACACCACAATCAAATTCAGAAACTAAATTGTTGTCTGCATCATAAATGTGCACTTTTCCATATGTAGAATAGTCCGTTTCGGAAGCGTAAAGGTAATTATTGACTTCATCGTAAGCTAACTCATAAAAGTTTTGATTGATTCCCAAGGGATTACCCGAAGATAAAAGAGTTGCTGGATCCCATTCTAACAAAACAGAATCCATTGATATTTGAAAGTTAATTTTATCTCCTCGCAAACAAGATGTACCACAGCCTGTACTCACATCAGAAACATTAATCGTAGTTGAAGAATGTGTACTTAAATCTACTTTAGAGAATGATGCACCAGACCAGTTTTTATTATTAACAGTAAAAATATAGTCATCTGTAATCATCATATTATCAGGGTTTGTAGCATCCGATCCCAAATCTATTTCCTCCAAATAACTCAGTGTACTTAAATCTAATACGCCAATTAGTGATTTTTCATTGCCCCACTCGAAACCATTATTAATAGCCACATAAAGTTTATTATCGGTATGTACCATATTCTGAGTAGTCCATTTAGGCCCTTCCGTGGTATCTAATTCTGAAATAAACGTTAAATCAGATTTAGAATATATCTGAAAGTATGAATCAAAACTTACTCCATACTCTCCTCTTGAAACAAATAAATTGTCATTGACAATAAGAATATTTCTTACTCCAGTAACTGATTGACTTGCTAATAACTCATATGTATTTAAATCATACTTAAGAAGTTGTGTGTCAGCAGCTACGTAAAAATAATCGCCGTCAATAAGCATATCTGAAGCAAAACGCGCTCCTTCTATTGTGTCTACTACTGAGTAAATGCTAGTGAAAGGATCATAGCTTCCGATAGTAACTGGGGTTTCTATTTCTCCTGTTGTATAATCGTAACGACCTTCATTAAGTAACAATACTTGATTAATTACATTTTGCGCCATAACACCTTGGTAAATAAGGCATAAGACGAATACTACTTTTTTCATTTTTATTTTAGGTTTTAGATAAATACTAAGATTGCCTTATCCCGAGGTTTTCCGTTCGCTTGTTATGGCAGGTCTTCTGACTTACTCTCCTAAGTGGCCTTCCCATTCTTCAGAACAGTGGACTGTGGATCTTAGGTTCTTTGTGAGCTTACAGCTGCGGGAACAGTTGAGGACTTACACCTCCTTCCCTATTAATTCTTTGCAGAAACCGTAACGGTACAAATTTAGCCCTAATTATTAACAAATCTCAAAAAATTGCCCTAAACTTGTTAAGTACTTACTTAAATGCCAATTAATTGTGATGAAACGTTTACTTTTTTACACTATAACTTTTCTTAACTTATTATCATTTTCATAACAAGTTGCTATTTGTGACTTTGAAAATTTGCCTGAAGGCGATGTTAATGATCAAGATGGATAGCTATATAGCTCAACATTGTCATCAATAGACAATGGAAGTTATTTAGTTAGAATTAAATACTCAGACAAAACCACAGACATTCAGCTCATTATGAAACAATAGTGAGTTAAAAAGTATCAATAGCTTTGTTGTAGGCACTTTCAAATGCTAGTGTATTAATAGCTGTTTCTATTTTCTTTTCTTGAGTAAAAGAAAGTAATTTTTCTGTTGGCATATTACCCACTAAATCATCTTTTGCCATAGGGCAACCTCCATAGCCTTTGATTGCCCCATCAAAACGTCTACAACCTGAATTGTATGCTGCCTCTACCTTTTCTCGCCAGCTTTCCAAATGAGTATGTAGGTGAGCGCCCCACTCTATTTGTGGATATTCTTTGATTAGTAAAGAAAATAAAGGCTTAATGTTATTTGGATTAGAAACCCCTGTAGTATCAGATAAGGCTATAATTTTAACACCTAAATCGGATAGCTTTTCACCCCATTTAGCTACAATATCTTCGTGCCAATGTTCCCCATATGGATTACCAAATGCCATAGACATATAGACTACTAGTGATTTATGATGTTTTACACAGGTATTTTGTAATTGCTCAACTAAAGAAAGAGATTGGTCAATACTTTTATTGGTATTACGTTTCTGAAAGTTCTCAGATACTGAAAAAGGATATCCTAAATAATCAATACGGTGAAAAGAACAAGCCTCATCAGCTCCTCTTTTATTGGCAACTATAGCCAAAAAGCGAGTGTTAGAATCGTCCAACTGAGAAAGGACATTTGCTGTATCTCTCATCTGAGGAATAGCCTTTGGAGATACAAAACTACCAAAGTCTAATGTATCAAAGCCAACTTTCAATAGTGAATTGAGATAAGCAACTTTTTGAGCAGTAGGAATAAAGTCTTTAATCCCCTGCATAGCATCTCTAGGACATTCTATAATTTTCATAAGTGCTTCAGAATTCCTTGGTTAATCTTTTTGACAATACTTGGGCCTTCGTACACAAAACCCGTATATATCTGAACTAAACTCGCTCCTGCCTTTAACTTTTCGATAGCATCTTCTGCACAATGGATTCCTCCAACTCCTATGATTGGAAAGCTTTTATTCGACTTTTCAGAAATGTAACGAATCACCTCTGTTGACCGCTTTTTGACCGCTTGACCACTTACACCCCCATTACCTATAGCTTTAAGCCTCTTTTCAGCCGTCTTAAGACAATTTCTATCAATTGTTGTGTTGGTCGCTATCAAGCCGTCTAACTTGGTCTCTACAACTATACTAACAATATCATCCAATTGTTCGTTGGTTAAATCTGGTGCAATTTTTAGCAATAAGGGTTTTCTTTTAGATTTAGCATCGTTCAATTCTTGCAAACGAAGTAATAGCTTAGTGAGTGGCTCTTTCTCTTGAAGCTCTCTTAACCCAGGTGTATTAGGTGAGCTTACATTGACAACAAAATAATCTACATAATCGAATAGTGCCTCAAAAGTAATTTCATAATCTTTAACAGCTTCATTATTAGGAGTTACTTTATTTTTTCCAATATTACCTCCGATAATAATTTTTGTTTTACGCTTTTTAAGACGTTTTACGGCATCTTCTACACCACCATTATTAAAGCCCATTCTATTGATAAGTGAATGGTCTTCAGGCAACCTAAACAATCGTGGCTTAGGATTTCCAGCTTGAGCTAAAGGTGTTAGTGTTCCTATCTCTATAAAGCCAAAGCCAAAAGCAGCTAATTCATCAAATAGCTTAGCATCTTTGTCAAAACCTGCGGCTAAACCCACTGGATTATCAAATGTTAAGCCAAATAACTCTCTTTTAAGTTTTTCATCATTTACTCTATAAATCTTATTCCAGACAGTTAATTTAAATGGAATATAGGAGGCTAATTTTACAATTCTGAATATGAGATGATGTATAAATTCAGGATTGAATAAGAATAAGATTGGTTTGACAAGAATTTTATACATCAAAAGTGGTAATTATGAAGCAAAAATAAAAAGTTTATTTGTTCGGCTTGTATTCTTCAAAACTATTATTAGAATAAAATACAACTATCTTATCGATTGACTTAACTGTTTCAATAATATTTTCTTTTGGTAGTTGAGAGGAAGAAGTAGCTAAGTTAGTATCGTCTATAGCTCCTTGACCTAACAATAGCCAATTAGCTGAAATGTCAGGGAAACGCCTCAGTATCTTTTGCAGAACCTCAATACTTGGCTTATTACGACCAGACAAAATATGTGATATAGTAGACCTATTTACATCTATTTCTTGCGCAAAAGTATTAGAACTTAATCCATACTTTTCTATGATATTTTGAATACGATTTTCCATTTTTAATACCTGTTACAAATGTAAACATTATTTGTGTGACATCATACTTTGAAAGGTATAAAATTCATCTAAAAAAGCTTTTGAACACCTATTTGTATTATTCTAAGTATTTATATGAAACTCATAACTCACTGAAAATATGCATTTTATAAAAATTATATATAAAATGTTTACTTTTGCAGTAAAATTGCAGCTGAAAGTCAAGATAAAACGTTTACATCGGTATAAAAACAGCTGACTTGACACAAGTGATAGTAGAAATTATGCAGGGCAAAAAAGCTGTAAAATACTTTCATTCTACCGCCCCACTCTTTTGCTTTAGAATTATGTATTTTTGTAATATGCAAGCACCTAAACTTCCAAGCTTTTTTAAAACATCAAGGCATCGTCAATTTGATTTCAAGTCGAGGTACTATGACGCTCAAAAGGAAGATTTAGACAATAGATTAAAATCTGCTGAAAGTGGAAAAACAACTTTGCGATTCAGTAAAGATTGGCAACAATCTAAACGCTCTAAAGAAAACAGCACCTCAAATAAACGTATAATTCTTATCGTTATAATTTTAGTATTACTTAGCTTTGCCCTATTGAAAATCTAATATGTCAGACCTTATTCAACTTTTACCAGACCATGTAGCCAATCAGATAGCTGCAGGTGAAGTCATACAAAGACCGTCCTCAACAGTTAAAGAATTGATTGAAAATGCTATTGATGCAGGAGCTACTGATATCAAGCTTATAGTAAAAGATGCTGGTAGAACACTTATCCAAGTAGTGGATAACGGCTCAGGAATGAGTGATACAGATGCAATAATGTCACTAGAAAGACACGCTACCTCTAAAATCAAAAAAGCTGACGATTTATTTTCCATTCGTACTATGGGGTTTAGAGGAGAAGCTATGGCATCTATGGCAGCAATTTCTCACTTAGAACTAAAAACCAAACTTCACGACAAGGAGCTTGGCACAAAACTTATCGTTGAAGGTAGCGAATTGAAATCTCAAGAAAATTGTGCTACCAATAACGGCACATCTATATCCATTAAGAATTTATTTTTCAATGTGCCTGCTAGAAGAAATTTTTTAAAATCAGATAACGTTGAACTCAAACATATCATCGATGAATTTCAACGCATGGCCTTAGCACACCCCGAATGTGCTATGAGTTTTTTTCACAATGATAAAAAAATATTTAACCTAACACCTTCGACACTCAAACAACGAATTGTTGGCATATTTGGAAATAGATACAACGAAAAACTAGTCCCAGTAAAAGAAGAAACATCTCTAGTTGTTGTCAATGGTTTTGTTGGGAAACCAGAATTTTCAAGAAAAACTCGAGGCGAACAGTTTTTCTTTGTCAATCAACGCTTTATCAAAAGCGGTTATTTACACCATGCCATAAGCAATGCTTTTCAAGACCTTATACCAGAAAAGCACCACCCCTCCTATTTTTTATTTTTTGAGATAGATCCAAAATTTATTGATGTAAACATTCATCCCACAAAAACAGAGATTAAATTTGAGGATGAAAAATCCATTTATGCTATCGTTCGCTCCTGTGTGAAAAGGGCCTTAGGCCTTCACAACATTGTGCCTTCATTAGATTTTGAAAAAGATCCCGCTTTTGACAATATTCCGACTTCTAATAAGTCAGAACTAAAACAGCCGAGCATAAAAGTGGACTCCAGCTACAATCCATTTGAAGAAAAGAAAAATTCTGAGAATAATTATACCCCACCCCAAAAAGTAAAAACAGAAAATTGGGAGCAATTATTTGAAAACATTCCTGCCCCACAGTATAATACTACATCTGAGGTACTAGAAAAAAGTTGGAGTGAAGACTCTGAAGAAACCGACAAAACGATTTTTCAATTAAACAATCAATATATCGTTTCTAGTATTAAATCGGGATTAATGGTTATACACCAACAAAGAGCCCACGAAAGGATATTGTACGAGTACTACCTAAAAATGCAAGACAAAGATGGTCCATCACAACAATTACTATTTCCCAAAACTGTTGAGCTCACACCTTCTGATATGGCAATAGTAAAAACCATAAGCGATGAGCTTTTAAATATGGGATTTAGATTTGACTATCTAAACAAAAACAGTATTGTCGTATTGGGAACTCCTACAGATGTTGAAATAGAAAAGCTAGAAAGTTTTATGGAAGAATTAGTCGAGCAATTTAAGAATGAATCTTCTATAGAAAAGCACGACAACTTATCACGATCATTAGCAAAAACTATGTCTATCAAATCTGGACGTAAACTAAACCCAGAGGAAATGCGTTCTATCATTGATAATTTATTTGCTTGTCAAATACCTAATACCACAGCTCAAGGAAAACCAACACTTATTAACTTAACTTTAGAAGAATTAGCTAAAAAGTTTTAATTATGAATATCGGTCCTGCTAGATTCAGTTATTTGCCTGAGGTCGTTAAAAACCTACTCATTATCAATGCCTTGTTTTTTCTTGGTAAAATTGTTCTTGGAAGTAGTTTTGGTATAGACCTAGATAAATTATTTGGTTTACATAATTGGCAATCACCTGATTTTAGACCACATCAATTGTTGACACACCTCTTTATGCACGGTAATTTTTCTCATATTCTCTTTAATATGTTTGCCTTATGGATGTTTGGCAATCAACTAGAGAATATTTGGGGTGGAAAGCGTTTTTTAATTTACTATACGCTAACAGGATTTGGAGCAGCACTTTTACATTTAGGAGTCAATCAATTTCAGATTTCTATGG
>CAJWHN010000019.1 GCA_913041085.1 uncultured Flavobacteriales bacterium
ATACTACTAAGTGATTGTTAATTAATGAATGTAAACAATTTTAAAAATGTCTAGAACAAATTTTAAAGAATTATTAGACTCAGGTGTACACTTCGGTCACCTAACAAGAAAGTGGAATCCCAAAATGGCTCCTTATATCTTTATGGAGAAAAATGGTATCCACGTCATCGATCTCAACAAAACTATTACTAAGTTAGACTATGCCTGTGCAGCACTTAAGCATTTGGCAAAGTCAGGTAGAAAAGTAATGTTTGTTGCTACAAAAAAACAAGCTAAAGAATCGGTATCTACTCATGCTCAAAGAGTAAACATGCCATACATTACAGAAAGATGGTCAGGTGGTTTGCTAACCAATTTTGCGACTATCCGTAAGGCGATTAAAAAAATGAATTCCATTGACAAAATGAAAGCTGATGGAACTATCGACACTTTATCTAAAAGAGAGCGTTTACAAGTGTCAAGAACACGTGATAAACTAGATAAAAACCTTGGTAGTATTGCCACAATGAATAGAATTCCTGCTGCTTTATTCGTAGTAGATATTCATAGAGAGCACATTGCAATCGCTGAGGCTAAAAAATTAGGTGTTCCAACTTTTGCTATTGTTGATACTAACTCTGACCCTAACTTAGTAGACTTCTGTATTCCTGGAAACGATGACGCTAGTCGTTCTATTGAAAAAATAGTTTCTTTAGTAACAGATGCTATCCAAGAAGGTCTTTCAGAAAGAAACTCTGAAAAAGAAGCTGCTGCTTCTGCTAAAGCTGAAGCCAAAGCTGCTCCTGCTGAAGAGAAAGTTGATGAACCAGCTGAGAAAAAATAAAATCGATAATTAAAAAAAATACTTTACGAAATGGCAAAAATTACTGCTTCTGAGGTAAATGCACTAAGAAAGCAAACTGGTGCAGGAATGATGGATTGTAAAAAAGCTTTAGTCGAAGCTGAAGGCGATATGGCTAAAGCGGTTGATATCCTAAGAAAAAAAGGACAAAAAGTAGCTGCTAAAAGAGCGGACAGAGAAGCATCTGAAGGCGTTGTTATCTCAGCTACAAACGGTCAGTTTGGAGCTCTTATAGCACTTAACTGTGAAACAGACTTCGTTGCAAAGAATGAAAGCTTTATCGCATTAGCGCAATCTTTCTTAGATGCTGCTATGTCAAATAAACCTACTGATTTAGCTGCATTAAAAGCCTGTTCATTAGATGATATGACAGTTGAAGAAAAAATCATTGAGCAAACGGGTGTTATTGGCGAAAAATTAGATTTATCATCTTACGAAACTATAGAATCTTCGCAGGTAGCTTCATATATCCATGGTGGAAATCGTTTAGCAACTTTAGTAGGTCTTACCTCTGTTGTTGATGAGCAAGTAGGTAAAGATGTAGCTATGCAAGTAGCGGCTATGAATCCTATAGCTTTAGATAAAGAGTCTGTTACTCAAGCTACAATTGACAATGAAATTGATGTGGCTAAAGACTTAGCACGTCAAGAAGGTAAACCTGAAGAAATGCTAGAGAAAATAGCGATGGGTCGTTTGAATAAATTCTTCAAAGAAAATACTTTGTTGAACCAAGAATTCATTAAAGAATCCAAGACTTCAGTATCTCAATATCTCAATAAAATAGAGAAAGATTTAACGGTCACAGACTTCAAGAGAGTTGGACTTGGAGTTTAATTTTAATCAAATCAATTTAGAGAGTGTTTTTCACTCTCTTTTTTTTGCCTTAAATTAGCGCACTATGAAGTACAAGAGAATTCTTTTAAAATTAAGTGGGGAAGCCCTAATGGGCGATAAACAATTTGGTATTGATACAGAAAAGTTATCAGCCTATGCCAACGAAATAAAAACTGCTGTAGATTTTGGTGTTGAAGTTGCTGTAGTCATAGGTGGAGGGAATATCTTTAGAGGTGTTCAGGTTGAAGGTCAAGGACTAGATAGAGTCCAAGGCGATTACATGGGTATGTTGGCCACCATAATTAATGGAATGGCGTTACAGTCAGCGTTAGAAAAAGCCGATGTGGAGACTCGCTTGTTAACAGCCATTAAAATGGAGCAAGTAGCAGAACCTTTTATTCGTCGTCGTGCTATGCGCCACCTACAAAAAGGCAGAGTAGTTATTTTCGGAGGTGGCACAGGAAACCCTTATTTTACGACAGATACTGCAGCCACATTAAGAGCGATAGAGATTGAGGCCGATGTTATTTTAAAAGGAACTCGAGTAGATGGTATTTATACCGCTGATCCAGAAAAGGATAAATCAGCAACTAAATACGATACCATTACATTTAAGGAAGTTTACGAGAAAGAACTCAATATAATGGATATGACGGCTTTTACTTTGTGTAATGAAAACAAATTGCCAATTGTTGTATTTGACATAAACAAAAAACAAAATTTATATAAGATGCTACAGGGAGAATCTGTTGGCACATTAGTTAACTTTTAGAATTATATTATGGAAGAGATAGAATTTATATTGGATAGTGCAAAAGAACAAATGAATGGTGCTATCAAACATTTAGAGGTAGCCTTTTCAAAAATCCGAGTAGGTAAAGCTAATCCTCAAATGCTAGATAATGTAAGTATAGATTATTATGGCGCTATTACTCCATTATCACAGGCCTCCAATATCAATACACCAGACGCTAGAACTATTTCTGTTCAGCCTTGGGATAAAAGTATGCTTGAGGTTATAGAAAAAGCGATTATAGATTCCAATTTAGGATTTAATCCAATGAATAATGGTGAAATGATAATGATTAATGTACCGCCATTAACCGAAGAGCGAAGAATTCAGCTAGTAAAACAGGCTAAGTCAGAATCTGAAAATGCTAAAGTTAGTATTCGTAATGCTCGTAAAGATGCTAACGATGAACTGAAAAAATTAGACGGTATTTCTGAGGATGTTCTCAAGGATTCTGAAAATGAAGTACAAAATATAACCAATAGTTTTACCTCAAAAATTGACGGATTTTTCTCTAAGAAAGAAGAAGAAATTTTAACGGTATAACTTACTATATTAAAAAAGAAATTTAAAGTGCGATTTTTTATTCGCGCTTTTTTTTGCTCAGAATTTTATGACTAATTTAGCGCACCTTTTAAAAAAACTATGTGGTTAACTATTGCCAGAGTAATTCTTAGATACAGAGCTGTATTCATATGGCTTATATTAGTTTCCACATACTTTATGGTGCAAAAGTCATCTGATGTAAGTCTTTCTTACTCTATGGCTCGTTTACTGCCAAAAAATTCTGACGCTCAACTCGATTACAACCTCTTTGTAGAAAAGTTTGGTATCAAGGATAATGTCATGATTATTGGTGTTAATTCCGATAATTTTTTCGATATCGATAACTTTCAGCATTGGCAGAGTTTTGCCGATAATATTAAATCTATTGCTGGTGTTGAGGAGGTGTACTCCATTACTGATGCCGTTGGCCTGAAAAAGAGCAAACAAGAAAAAATGTTAATTGTCGAATCCTTATTTGATAATGTTAGCACACAAAAATCCTTAGATAAAACAGTTTCTGAATTACGGCAATTGCCATTTTATGATGATAGACTAATTAATGATAGTGCTATGCTGATGTTAGTCTCATTAAGTAATGACTATGTGACTAGTGGAAAGCGAGTTAAGATGATAAATGCCATTACCGATTTTGGTGACATATATACTAGTGCATCGCAAAAAGAAGTGAAGTATTCGGGCTTACCTTACATACGAACTGTTCATTCAGAATTGATTCGAAAAGAAGTGGGCTTATTTATTTTCTTAGCCCTTTTTGTGACTGCTATCATCTTATTTTTCTTCTTTAGGTCTGTCAAGGTAATGATGATTTCAATGGTAGTGGTAGGAATTGGTGTTGTTTGGTCATTCGGTACACTAGGAATTTTGGGTTATGAGATAACCATTCTTACAGCTTTAATACCTCCACTATTAATTGTCATCGGTGTACCCAATTGTATTTTCCTTATCAATAAATACCACAATGAATTTAGAGAGCATGGCAATAAGTCAAGGTCTTTAGTTCAGATGATTAGACGTGTGGGAAATATTACTATTCTCACAAATACTACTACTGCATTAGGTTTTGCTACATTTATTCTAACCTCAAGTAAGGATTTACGTCAATTTGGGTTAGTTGCCTCCATAAATATATTCGCAGTATTTATTCTGTCTTTATTGCTTATACCCATTGTATTTAGCTATTTAAATCCACCTAAAAAACGACACGTTAGTCACTTAGATAGGAAATGGCTTAATAACCTTATACAGAAAATCACCTATTTCGTAACAGAAAAGAGAACAGTAGTCTATGCAGCAACAATTACGATTATTGCCATTGCTCTTTTTGGACTTCTTCAAATGCGTATTGCTGGAAATATTACAGACGATATGCCCAAAGAATCGGCGCTATATAAAGACATTAAGTTTTTTGAAAAGCATTACAAATCTGTTATGCCTTTTGAAATTATTATTGATACCCATAGAAAGAACGGTATTACTAAACTATCTACTCTCAAACGCATCAACAAATTGACCGACACTTTGATGACATATGATGAGTTTTCTAGATCACTTTCTATTATTGACCCTATAAAATATTCTAAACAAGCCATATATAATGGTGAAAAGCAGTTTTATACCCTACCCAACTCCCAAGAGAAAAGATGGCTATTGGATTATACCCTTAATAGTGAATCTCCAAGCGAATGGATGGATGCCTTAGTAGATGAAAATCAACAGATAGGTAGAGTGAGTTTATATGTTACGGATATTGGTACTTCACGAATGAAAGAGCTCAAAGATGAGTTACGTTTGAAAATAGACCAGATATTTAACCCCGAAAAATACAAAGTAATATTAACAGGTACTAGTGTCGTCTTTTTAGAAGGGACAACTTACTTAGTGAAAAATTTATTCATTAGTCTATTTTTAGCAATCTTATTGATATCCATTTTTATGGCTTGGATGTTCAACTCCTTTAGAATGGTTGTTGTTTCTTTAATTCCTAATTTGATACCACTGCTTATAACGGCCTCTATAATGGGTTATTTTGGTATTTCTATCAAGCCATCTACTATATTAGTATTTAGTATTGCTTTTGGTATTTCTGTTGATGATACCATACATTTTTTGGCAAAGTACCGACAAGAATTGAAGTACAGAAACAACAACATTAAAGACTCTGTGGTGGCAGCTATAAAAGAAACAGGAGTTAGTATGTTTTATACTTCAATTGTTTTATTCTTTGGATTTTTTATCTTTATTGCCTCACAGTTTGGCGGGACATTAGCTTTAGGCTTATTGGTATCCATTACTTTATTGATAGCCTTATTGTCTAATTTGATTGTTTTGCCCGCTATGTTACTGAGTTTAGAAAAATCTCTTATAGAAGAAGCTATAAGCGACCCTCTGCTTGACGTTTTTGACGAGGAGGAGGATATAGAACTAAAAGAATTAACGTTAAAGAACGATAAGGAATGAAAGGTATAATTTTAGCTGGAGGGTCTGGGACTAGATTACACCCCTTGACTTTAGCCGTCAGTAAGCAGGCTTTACCTGTTTATGACAAGCCTATGATTTATTATCCTTTAACGACTTTAATGTATTCAGGAATTAATGAAATACTAATAATTTCTACCCCTCACGATTTGCCAGTTTTTCAAAGTTTGTTAGGTGATGGAAGTTCCTTAGGTTGCCGTTTTGAATACCATGTTCAAGAAGTCCCTAATGGCTTGGCACAAGCCTTTGTTTTAGGCGAAGAATTTATCGGTAACGATAAAGTGTGTTTGGTATTGGGAGATAATATTTTCTATATGAAACGTCAAATTCTTCAATCTAGCATTGATGTCGATGGAGGCTTAGTTTTTGGTTATCACGTTAACGACCCTGAGCGTTATGGCGTTGTGGAATACGATGAGAATTTTAATGTAATAAGTATTGAGGAGAAACCTAAAAATCCAAAGTCTAATTTTGCCGTTCCGGGCTTATATTACTACGATAACGATGTTATCGAAATTGCCAAAAATATTAGCCCCTCAGCACGAGGAGAATACGAAATTACAGATGTCAATTTAGAGTATCTCAGAAGAGGTAAGCTAAAAGTTCAAACCTTAGGACGAGGTACAGCTTGGTTAGATACCGGCACCTTCAAATCTTTAATGCAAGCCAGTCAATTTGTAGAAGTTATTGAAAGCAGACAAGGACGTAAAATTGGCTGTATAGAAGAAGCTGCTTATAAAATGGGCTTCATTGATGACAATCAATTGCGGGAACTAGCAAAGCCATTATTGAAAAGTGGTTATGGAAATTATTTATTATCCTTGTTAAACTAGCAATGAAATCTATAGACGAATTAAGAACATTAGTAGAGCAAGAGTTGTATGGCTTAAAACACCCTAGCTCTCCAGCCGATTTGTATTCGCCTATAGAATATATTTTGTCCTTAGGGGGCAAGCGTATGCGTCCTATTCTTTTGTTATTGGCGCACCAATTATTCGATGAGGATATCGAAAAGGCCATTAAGCCCTCTTTAGCGATAGAAGTTTTCCACAATTTCACCTTGTTGCACGATGATATCATGGACAAAGCACCTGTCAGAAGGGGCAAAGCAACGGTTCATACCAAATGGAATGAAAATGTAGCCATATTATCCGGTGACGCTATGCTCATACAGTCTTATCAATACTTATGCGATTTACCGTCCGAGCAATTAACCAAGTGTTTAGCTGTATTTAACGAAATGGCTTTGCAAGTATGTGAAGGTCAGCAATACGATATGGATTTTGAAATCCAAGCAGAGGTAGATATGAAATCCTATCTCAAAATGATTGAATATAAGACGGCAGTTCTTTTAGGGGCGGCACTTAAAATGGGTGCTATTATTGCTGGTTCTAGAGACCGAGAATCAGATGCTTTATACGAATTCGGTAGAAATATTGGCATAGCCTTTCAGCTAAAAGACGATTTGTTAGATGTCTTTGGTGACGAACAAACTTTCGGTAAACAAGTTGGAGGAGATATTATTGCCAACAAAAAAACCTGTCTATATCTAAAAGCACTTTCCCTATCTGAAGGTGAGCAAAAGATGGAGTTGGTGAATTTATACAGTTCAGAATCGCTTAATGACACCGAAAAAGTGGAGCGTGTCAAGTCCATATATGCTTCGATGGACATACAAGAACATATCGATATTTTAATTGACGATTACTATTCTAAAGCTATGAAGTCCTTAAATTCTATCAATGCTGACCTAAGCGAATTAGAGCTATTTGCCTCTCTTTTAAAGAAAAGAGAAAACTAAAGCTGCCCTTGTACTCCTAAAAATAGGGCGAATTATAGGTAGAAAAATCAATAAAATTCAATAGTTTTGCCTTAACTGAAAAATTGATGGTAAACAAATTTTCTTTTCTAGGGGCAGTTCATACCAATATGATAGAAATCATGTACGAGCAGTACATTGAAAACCCCGAATCGGTAAACGAAGAATGGCGTAACTTCTTCACGGGTTTCGATTTCGCTAAAGAAGTTTATTCTGAAGAAGACGAAGTACCAGAAACCATTAAGAAAGAATTCCAAGTCATAAATCTTATTGATGCCTATCGTAAAAGTGGGCATTTGTTTACCCATACCAATCCTGTTCGTGAGAGAAGAAAATATTCCCCCACATTAGATATTGAAAATTTTGGACTTGAAGAATCCGATATGGATACGGTTTTTCAAGCGGGTAGTCAAGTGGGTATAGGACCATCTAGTTTAAAAGATATCATAACACACCTCAAGCAGGTATATTGTCAATCTATTGGCGTGGAGTACACTTATATCCGTAAGCCCGAACAAGTGGAATGGATAAAAAATAGATTGCATAAAAATAGCAATACCCCAACTTTCAGTCCTCAAGAAAAGAAACAAATTCTACGCAAACTCAATCAAGCGGTAGCCTTTGAAAATTTCATGCACACAAAGTTTGTCGGTCAAAAACGTTTCTCTTTAGAAGGTGCTGAAGCTCTTATTCCAGCACTAGACGCACTGATTGAAAAAGGAGCGGATATAGGAGTTGAAGAATTCGTAATGGGTATGGCACATAGAGGTCGTCTTAATGTTTTAGCCAATATTTTCAACAAAACTTATAGAGACATTTTCTCCGAGTTTGAAGGCAAAGAATACGAAGACCACCTGTTTGCTGGTGATGTAAAATACCATTTGGGCTACACTTCCGAACAAGCCTGTAATAACGGCAAGAAAGTAAAAATATCCCTATCACCTAATCCATCGCATTTGGAAGCTGTTGACCCTGTAGTGCAAGGGATAGCAAGAGCAAAGATTGACCAAAATCACAAAGGAGATAACTCCAAGATAGTCCCTATTCTTATTCACGGTGATGCGGCTTTAGCAGGGCAAGGCGTAGTCTATGAAGTCATACAAATGGCACAATTAGATGGCTATAAAACAGGAGGTACTATACATATTGTAGTAAACAATCAGGTGGGCTTTACTACCAATTATTTAGATGCCCGTTCTAGTACCTATTGTACCGATGTGGGCAAAGTGACTTTATCGCCCGTTTTTCATGTCAATGGTGATGATGTAGAAGCTGTAGTACATGCTATGGAAATGGCGGTAGAGTACAGACAAAAGTTTCATAAAGATGTATTTATAGATTTATTGTGTTATAGGAAGTATGGTCACAACGAAGGTGACGAGCCTCGTTTTACGCAGCCTATGCTATACAAAGCCATTAGTAAGCACCCTAACCCTAGAGAAATTTATAATCAAAAGCTGATTAGTGAAGGGATTGTTGGTGCTAACATTGCCAAGGAGATGGAGCAAGAATTTAAGCAGTTGTTACAAGACCGCTTTGATGAATCCAAAGAAATAGAAAAGGCTCACATCACTCGCTTTATGCAAAGAGAATGGGAAGGTTTTAGAAAATCTAAAGATGCCGACTTTGTCTCCTCGCCAGACACTTCAGTACCTATTGACACACTTAAAGAGGTCGCTAAAAAAATATATACGTTAGCTCAGCACGACTCTCTGTTTAAAAAGACCCAACGTTTGTTGGCGGAACAGAAGAATATGGTAGAGGAAAAAAACCAACTGGATTGGGGAATGGCTGAATTGTTGGCTTATGGTACGCTGCTTCATGAAGGCAACCCTATACGATTGAGTGGGCAAGATGTAGAAAGGGGAACCTTTTCTCACCGTCATGCTGTATTGAAGTTAGAACAATCGGAGCAAGAAATAGTACCCTTGAATAGCATTAACCCTAAGGCTCAGTTTGAGGCTTATAATTCTCTGTTATCAGAATATGGAGTCTTGGGTTTCGATTACGGTTACGCTATGGCCTTGCCGAATAGTCTAACCATTTGGGAAGCCCAATTTGGAGATTTTAGCAATGGTGCTCAGATTATGATAGACCAATTTATCTCTAGTGCCGAAGACAAATGGAAAACCTATAATGGTTTGGTTATGCTCTTGCCTCACGGCTATGAGGGACAAGGTGCTGAACACTCCAGTGCTAGAATGGAACGCTATTTGCAAATGTGTGCCAAGCACAATATGCAGATGGTCAATTGCACCACTCCGGCTAACTTTTTCCACGTTATGAGAAGACAACTCAGACGAGACTTTAGAAAGCCTTTGGTTGTATTTACTCCTAAAAGTTTATTGCGACACCCCTTGTGCGTATCTACATTAGAAGATTTGTCAACGGGGCGATTCCAAGAGTTAATAGATGATGTACAAGTTAAGCCATCGGCAGTAGAAAAAGTAGTCTTTTGCAGTGGTAAAATCTATTACGAATTACTGCAAGAGAGAGAGAAAACAGCTCGTATGGACGTGGCATTAGTACGCTTAGAACAACTTTATCCATTGCCAGAAGAACAGATTAATACTGTATTAGAAAAGTATAAAGGTAAGTCATTGATATGGGTGCAAGAAGAACCTAAAAATATGGGTGCTTGGACACATATCCTAAATAGATTACAACACTTACCGTTTGAGTTAATTACCTCTAGACCCAGTGCAGCCACTGCCTCTGGCTCTTCTAAGCAAGCGGCTCACAGACAACGATTAATTATAGAAGAAGTTTTTAAATAGAAGGTTATGCTATTAGAAATGAAAGTGCCTAGTCCGGGAGAGTCTATCTCCGAAGTCGAAATCGCTCAATGGTTGGTGGAAGACGGTGACTATGTTGAAAAAGATCAAGAAATTGCTGAAGTAGATTCGGACAAAGCTACCTTAGCTTTACCAGCCGAGGAAAGTGGTACCATTAAGTTGGTAGCCGAAGAAGGCGATACCGTGCAGGTAGGTCAAGTGGTGTGTATCATTGATACCGATGGTGTTGGAGAAGCCAAAACTACAGCACCAGCTCAAGAGTCAGCACCAGCAGTTAGTGCACCAAGCCCTACGAAGTCAGTAGATGCTAAAGCCACACCTTTAGCCAAAGCTATTATTTCACAAAACGATTTATCTCCTAAAGACGTCAAAGGTAGTGGCGAAGGAGGAAAGATTTTAAAAGAGGATGTGATGGAAGCTATGGCATCTGTTAAGACCGACGGACCAAGAGGCACAGAGCGTAAGAAAATATCTATGCTCAGAAGAAAGGTGGCTCAGCGTTTGGTATCTGTCAAGAACGAAACAGCTATGCTAACCACTTTCAACGAAGTGGATATGTCTGCTATTTTCGCTATCCGAAAAGAATATAAAGAAGCCTTTAAAGACAAGTACGATGTCAGTTTAGGTTTCATGTCCTTTTTTACCAAAGCTATTACTACGGCACTGATGGAATTTCCAGATGTCAATGCTCAAATAGACGGTAAGGAAGTGATTTACCACAACTATGCCGATATCAGCATAGCAGTAAGTGCTCCTAAAGGGCTGATGGTACCAGTTATTCGCAATGCCGAATTGATGAATTTTAAAGAAGTAGAATCGGAAGTCAAGCGATTGGCATTACGTGCTAGAGATGGAAAAATTACCCCAGACGAAATGTTGGGTGGCACCTTTACCATTACTAACGGTGGGGTATTTGGTTCTATGTTGTCCACACCAATTATCAATCCGCCACAATCGGCGATATTGGGTATGCACAATATTGTAGAACGCCCTGTGGCAGTCAATGGAAAAGTAGAGATAAGACCCATAATGTACGTAGCCTTATCTTATGACCACCGTGTCATAGACGGTAGAGAATCGGTAGGATTCTTAGTCAGGGTTAAAGAATGCTTAGAAGATCCAAGCACCCATTTGCTGGACGGAGACGTAAAAAAGAGTTTAGGACTCTAATGACAAAGCCAACGGAAGTTGGCTTTTTTTTGGTTTAAAATTTTTGTAGAAAAAGTAAAATTTCATAGCCTAAATTGTACATCAGTATATCGTCTATTTAATAGACATCACTTTACAACGAAGATAATAAAAACTTAGAGTTAATTCATAAGATGCACTTCGCCCAATTTGATTTGGTTGGTTTTGGCACCATTGTATCGTGCTTTCCAAGAGTACACGCCTAGAGGGCATCTTTGCTTGTTGTAAGTACCGTCCCAGCCTACATTGATATCATTGCTATAGAATATAACTTCGCCCCAACGGTTCATGACCCAAAATTCAAAATCATCGGTACAGCCCAATTGTGGTATGAAAGTTTCGTTGAGCTCATCGCCATCAGGCGTAAAAGCATTGGGCGTATAAAAAGGAATACTTGCTACTGGATTAATTTCTCTATGAAAGACGTTTTCACATCCGAATTCATTAACTAAATTAAGTTGTATGATGTAGTTGCCTACTTCCGAATAGGTGTAATAGTCAGAGGTGTCTTCACTACTCACCACGCCATCGCCAAAGTTCCAGCTTAAAGAATCGTAGCCAGTAGAGAAATTGAATATTTTGATGGTTTTGTCGCAGTTGTTAATTTCTTCTGGCTCTGTTATGAAGTTTGGACTTGGTAAATCATGTACCGTGAGGTAGTCATTCAAATTTAGAGTTGCCACACAGCCCAATTCTGTTGTTACCTCCAAACTTACGCCATAACTTCCTGAGTTGGCTAAATCCACATTAGTAGATGAGGTATTAAAATTTTGGTTATCAATTTGCCAATTCCAAGCAACTATGGGGTCGCCTTCTTGAGGTATGCTTTCATCAATAAGGCTAAATTTAGCTGGAGGGCATGCCGAGTTGTTAGGAGTACTAAATACTAATGTAGGCAAGAATTTGTTTTCTACCGATACCTCGTCTGTATAGTTGCAACCGGCTGGGCTTGTTACACTAACGCTATATATTCCTTCATCGTTTACACTAATGCTTTGAGAGGTTTGTCCTGTGTTCCAGATGTATGCTATAGCACTACTACCAGCATCTAAAGAAACACCACTTATGCCTTCACATATAGCCAAATCGGGGCCTAAAGAAAAGGTAAAATCATCAATACTTATACTCACACTAACGGTATCTCTACCGCCACAGCTTCCTTCTCCTGTTACGGTATAAATGGTATTTTCAGTAGGACTAGCTGTTGGGCTGTCTGAGGTATTATCGTCCAATGTAGCAGACGGACTCCATTCGTAATTGGTACCACCACTTACATTGAGTTGTATAGATTCACCTGGACAGATAGTCGTGTTTGGACTTACCGTAAAAGTAGCTTCACTAATAGCATCGGAATATATTTCGATATCGCCATAAGACATTTTTTGTCCACCATTGCTACCTGTTCCAGTATAGTCCACATCTATGTAAATACTACTTAGTTGCACGTAATCGGGATCGCTAGGGTCGTTAGAGTTTCCTTCTACGGGTATGCCAGTAAGACCATAAACGTAATCTTGTCCTACTAAATCATTAAAACCACTGAATCGTAAGGCGTCTCCCGATGCCCAAATTATTTTTTCGCATTCTATTTCTCCATTTGGAAGTTGTCTATTTCCTAAAGCTACACCTCCTGTGGTATTGTCAGCATCGTTAGGCGTGTTGTAGTTACCGACAGCATATTTTATAGTGCGTGTCCAAACACCAGCAATTTTTTGGTATTCAAACAGTCGTGAGCTATGTGCACCAGGCGTAAACAAATCATTCCAACCCCCAAAGGCTCCCCAGCCACCTTGTACTTTTTCACAAACATACATTTTGCCATCACTACTGAAAGCAATATCAGAAATAGGATATGAGGCTCCAACTATGCCACTCATAAAACTACCTGTATTGTCTTCCAAGGCAAAGCACAGACTTTCACTTCCTATAAAATCGCCTGTAGCATCTAAATCTACCGACCACACCGAATTGTTGTCACCACTAGGGTCGGATAGTGAATTGTCTTCTGTCCATAATGAAAAGTAAACCTTTACGCCATCAACATCGCCATATACATTAATGCCCCATAACGCCTCCCCATGTCCACTAAATGTACCTAGCTCGCTACTGTTGGCAGCAAAAGGGTCGAAGGTAGAAAGTAGATTGCCTTGCATATCAAAGCGGTATATATTACCATCTTCAAAATTGGTAATGAATAACTGATTGTTCCATTTGTCATAGGCTATATTTCCTAAGCCATTGCCTTGGTTGGGGATTTCATTAACACCATTTCCTGTAAAAATAAATGGAGTCACCATCCAAGTATTAGCATCCATTTTATAGACGCCGCCATCTCCAGCGACACCTGCCGATGTGCCTGTTGACCCACTCGATGATATGGCTTTGGTAGCGCTGAAATAGACGTTTCTATCGGCATCTATGGCAATGCCAAAGACATCACCCATATTAGTTCCTTTCCAAGAGTCATGTACTGCTGGGTCGGCTGGTGTGTTGAAGTTTGTTGCCCAATTCTGACCGAGAGTGGCAGAGGCATTGTTTTCTGTTTCGTATATGCTAAAAGCATCCCATTCACCACTTAAACCTGTCCAATGCGTAATAATGCCCATTCCATTGGTCAGCGGCTGAGTCATAGAAACAACAGAAAAAAACGTAACACACACAAAAGTGAGGATAGAGTTAAGGTTAAGCATGTTAATTGGTTTGAACTAAAGGTTGATGATAAAATTACGAAAAATATAAATTAATGTCAAACGCTCTTTTCTATCCTGTCAAAAATCTTACAGCTTCCAAAGTGAATTTGCTATTTTTTTTGAGGAAAGAAATAGCGTAAATCAAGGGTTAGGTAATTGCCCGAAATATCCATGTATTTGACATTATTTCCACCCGGAGCTTGGGTGTTGAAAGAATTGGATCCATCATCAAATTCAGGATAACACCTTGCGGTATTTTTCCAAGGTCTGTGTAAGCTAAAGCCTAAATAAAAGATGCCTTTTTCAAGGGTTCTGTATTCCATTCCTAAATTGGCAATCAATGCCGATTGAGTACGCTTTCTTCTAGACGTACTTTGAAAGAAAAAAGGATTTTCCTCGCCAAAGCTTATGACATCTGACGCAAAAATATTGAAGGAATTGCCAAAGGCAGCATTTAGATAATACTTGTCTGAAACTTTGACATAGGACAAAATCTGAATAGGTAATTCATAAGAACGTAAGGTGAAATTGCTCAAGTCTTGCAATCCTATATCACTATTGTCAACGCTTAATTGATACCTTCTATTGACGAGGTTCAAGCCTGTTTCGGTAGAAAAAGTAGAGCTTAAATGGTATCTTACTATCATTCCTAAGGATTGTCCAAAGCGTGGCGATAGCTCAAAATTGTAGTTTTCCCATTGTGCAGATTCATCACCAGCATCAAAATAGGCGGCAGCAATTATGGGCTTGAACTGTAAGCCAAAATGGAAGTTTTCGGTCTTGCTTTGTCCCACTAATAGAAATGGAACTAACAACAATGATATGACTATAGATTTAGTCATTGTCAGCAATTACTTCCACAATTTCTTCTGGCATTTCTCTTTTTAACAAACCTTCAATGCCCGACTTTAATGTCATACTTGATGATGGGCAACCGCTACATGCACCTTGTAAAGATACGGTTACGATACCTTTTTCAAATTTTTTGAGCGAGATAAATCCGCCGTCTTGTTCTACGGCTGGTCTCACGTATTCATCTAATAAATCAGCAATCTTCTTTTCTATATCGCTAAACTCTCTTTTGAGTTCTTCCTTATGAGTAATGGTCTTGCTTTTTTTTGGTGATGCATCTTCGTTAATAACACTTCCTCCATCGACTAGATAATCCCTTATGAATTCACGCATTTCCAAAATAATATCACTCCATTCAATACCATTGTCTTTTTTAGTGATAGAAATGAAATTATTACTAATGAATACACTCTCTACAAATGGAAAGCCGAACAATTCTAAAGCCAAAGGGGAGGCTGAGGCTTCGGCTCTGTTATTGAATTCATATATGTTTTGATCAACTAACATACGGTTAGCTGTAAATTTCATTACCCTTGGGTTGGGCGTTGCTTCACTGTATAATGATGTCGGTATTTTGGTCATAATTAAGATTTTCGCAAAGTTACGCCATTCTTTTATCTTTGGAAATAAAATTATGGCTCTAATCAAAACAGTAAATGGCAAAAGCCCTGTAATAGGAGAGGGTTGCTATCTGGCAGAAAATGCTACCCTTGTTGGCGATGTTGTAATGGGTGAATCTTGTAGTGTTTGGTTTAATGCTGTGGTTCGAGGCGATGTACATTATATAAAGATGGGTGACAAGGTTAATGTTCAAGACGGTGCCGTTATTCATTGCACTTATCAAAAACACGCTACCGAAATTGGCCATAATGTATCGATAGGTCATAATGCTTTGGTTCACGGCTGCACCATTCATAATAATGTTTTGATAGGTATGGGTGCTATCGTTATGGACGGTGTAGTGGTTGAAAGCAATTCTATTATTGCTGCTGGAGCTGTTGTATTAGAAGGTACACTGGTTAAAAGGGGCAGTATCTACGCTGGTGTACCTGCCAAAAAAGTAAAAAGCCTTAGTCAAGAACAAACGGCTCGACTTATTGAAGGTATTGCCAATAATTATGTAATGTACTCCTCTTGGTTTAGTGAATAGTGCTGACCTCTTCCAAATGAATGTCTTCTCCAAAAAAGAATTTTGCAGACTTCTCGAAAGAAAGGGTATAATCTGAAACATAGAATCTATGCTTTTGACTTTGATTAGCGATTAATTGTTTGTCAGTCAGAACGTCTTTAATGTGTAAAGCAACTTGACTCGCCGAGTCTATAATATCTATCTCTTGAGGGTAAAAGTCCCTTATTACTTCGTGTATAAGTGGGTAATGTGTACAAGCCAAAATTAATTTATCAATTCCCTCTAGAGCTGGATCTTTAAGGTAATTGTGAACTATAGCTTGGCTAATTTTATCGTTAAAAAAGCCTTCCTCTATCATAGCAGCTAACAGAGGTGTAGCTAATGATTTAACGCTAATATTTTGATTTATAGATTTTATTTTTTGAGGATATACATCTGAATTGATAGTTCCCTTAGTTCCAATAACGCCTATAGTATTTGTATCGTTACTAGTAGTAATGCGCTTGACTATGGGGTCTATGACATTTATAATTTCAATTTTTGGGCATTCATTTTTTATGGTTTCGTAGGCCACTGAAGATGCCGTATTACAGGCAATAACAATCATTTTACAATTCTTTTGCTTGAAAAAAAGAGCGATATTTTTTGAGCACTCTTGAATGGCATGTGCTGATTTTTCACCATAGGGCAAGTGCTTGGTATCCCCAAAATAAAGTAAACTTTCATGGGGTAAAAGTGAGCGAATAGCTTTAGCTACCGTTAGCCCCCCTATACCTGAGTCAAAAATACCTATGGGATTATCTTTATTCACTTTCCTAAAATAGCATAAAAAAAGCAGTTTGTTACAAACTGCTTTTTTAAAATGATATATTGATTGTTATAGTCCTAATTTAGACTTAACTAAGTTCAGTATATTTTCACTTTCTGCAGCATACAAGAAACTTCCAGCTCCCGAATCGAATATGAAGGTGTAATTGCCTTCTTTAGCAACTTTGTCAATGGCTGCCATAGCTTTCTCTCTTATTGGAGTAAACAGTTCAGCTTCTTTTTCACCTAAAGATTGTTGAGCGTTTTTCTGGAACTCAACCACACGTTGTTGTATTCCTTCAATCTCTCTAATCTTATCTTCCTTGATTATGTCAGTGTATGAGGTTTCATTTTGTTGATATTCCACCACTTTTTTCTCGTATTCTGCTTGCATGGCAGTTAACTGAGATTCTAAGCCTTTAGCATAGGTTTGTAATTCCTCTTGCATGGACTGACTCTCTGGCATCATAGCCAATAACTCGTTGGAGTTGAGGTATCCAAATTTACTTTGTGCTTGTGTCGATAACATTACAGCTAAGGACAAAACTAGGGTCAATAGTACTTTTTTCATTGTTTTAGTGTTTATATTAATAAATTATTTGTAGCCTAACATTTTTAAAATATCATCACTCTTATCTAGGCTAGGGTTGCTAAAAAGCATGATTAAATTACTTGATTTGTCAAAGATAATATCATATCTTTTTTCGTTAGAGAAATCCTGTATGGCGTTATATACTTTATCTTGTATGGGCTGTATTAGCTCTTTTCGTTTAGTATATAAATCACCTTCTGGACCAAATCTTTTTCTCTGTAATTCTTTAGCGTCTTTTTCTTTATTGATGATTTCGCTTTCTCTTTTATTTTTCATCTCCTGAGTAAGCAAAACTTTATCCGCTTGGTATTTTTTGTAAAGCAGGTCAATTTGTTGGTACAGCTCTTCTATTTCCTCTTGCCAATTTAATGAGAGTTTGTCCAGTTGATCCTGTGCAGAACCGTATTCAGGCATACGTTCAAGGATATAATCCGAATCAACATAGGCAAACTTTTGAGCATTGACACCTATAGAGGTCAAACATATTAGTGAGATGAGGATTAACTTTTTCATTGGTGCTAAAGTATTAAAATTGTTGATTAATTGAAAAATGGAATTGACTTCCACTTGATGTTGGGTTACCTGGAATTTCATCAAAACCATATCCCCAGTCTACACCCATTATTCCCATCATAGGAATCGTCATTCGTATTCCTACTCCTGCAGAACGTTTGATGTCAAATGGATTAAATTTATTAGTCATATTCCAAGTATTACCAGCTTCTAAGAATGCGAGAGCAAAAATAGGAGACTGTGGATTTAATGATAACGCATATCTAAGCTCTAAAGTATATTTGTTATAAATGGTTGCTCCATTACTTGGCGATAGTGAGTTATTCTCATAACCTCTTAAGGCAATGACTTCTCTACCATCAACAGCATAACCGCTTAGTCCGTCACCACCAACGTAGAATCGTTCAAATTGTGTCAATTCTTTATCGTCACTATACTTACCAATTAGACCATATTCTAAGTTTGTTTTTAGAACTAATTTATCAGCAAGGCTGTTGAACCAATTAGCACCAAAGTTCCATTTGTGGTATTCTACCCATGTGTTTAAGTCTTCAATTTCTGATTCTGAATAGTCATCAATGCCATCTAGCACTGAATATGGAGGTGTTAGCTGAATAGAAAGCTTCATATTTGAACCCTTTCTTGGGAAAGTAGGTTGATCAACCGAATTTCTTCCCAATACAAAAGAATATGACATATTATAAAAAGTACCGTCATCAAAGTTGCCAAAGCTATATTGATCAACTAAGTATTTTTTCAAACTGATATTTTGATAAAGTGTGAAAAAGTCGTCAGGCCATTTTAAGCGTTTTCCTAGCCCAAAAGATGCGCCAGTTACTTTAAACACACCTCTGTTTTCATCATCTCTATCCAATCCATTTGATGTAATCGAATGGTAAGCGCCAATAGTCAAAGAGTTTGGTTTTTTAGCACCTAACCAAGGCTCAGTGAATGAGATATTGTACGATTGGAATTGTACTCCATTTGAGGTAGCTGATAGGCTAAGACGTTGTCCGTCACCAGATGGTAATGGTGACCATGCACCTTTTTTAAACATATTCTTTGCAGAGAAGTTATTGAAGGAGACTCTAAATGTTCCTATTATTCTATCTGCACCGTACCCACCTTGCAATTCCACTTGGTCAGAGGACTTTTCTTCAACGATATAATTTAAATCTACCGTTCCTTCTTCTTGATTGGGCTCAACATCTATATTTAGTTTTTCAGGGTCAAAATAGTTGAGGGTAGCAATTTCTCTTTGTGAACGCATAATGTCTGAACGACTAAATAAATCGCCTGGTTTGGTGCGTATCTCACGCATGATAACGTGATCGTTAGTTTTAGAGTTGCCACTTACTGACACTCTATTGATTCTGGCTTGAAGTCCTTCATAAATTCTAACCTCAATGTCTATGGTGTCGTTTCGAATTTCAGTTTCTATGGGCGTTACTTGAGAAAATAAATAACCGTTATCGAGGTATATGGAGTGAACATCTCTACTGTCTGGACTACCCAAAACTCGAGTTTCTAGAACACTTTGGTCGAAAATGTCACCTTTGTTAATGCCTACTAATGCCGTTAGTTCGTTATTTGAATATTTAGTATTTCCTACAAAGGTAATATCTCCAAAATAGTAGGTTTTACCTTCGTTTATTTTTAAGCCAATATCAAGTAGTTCTTCCTCCTTATTGTATGATATAGTGTCGCTGATAACTTTAGCATCTCGGAGTCCTTTTTCGTTGTATTTAGCAATAATTTTTTCTTTATCGTTTTCATAGGCTTCATCTAAAAATTTAGAGGCTTTGAAAATCCTAAAGAATTTCTTTTCCTTGGTGTCTTTCATCAAACGTTTTAAGCGTTTGTCAGAAAACACTTCATTACCTTCAAAGTCAATTTTTCCGATTTTTACTTTTTTGCCCTTCTCGATATTCAAAGCTAGTATAACGTGATTTTTAGTAATGGTATCCACCACTTGACTTACAGTTGTATTGACATTCAAAAACCCTTTTTCTTTGAAGTGACTAGCAATAATATTTTTGGTGTTAATAATGACATTTTCAGTAATGATTTTACCTCTTGCTAGTTTAATTTTATCACGTATAGCATCTATCTCAGAGCGTTTTATGCCCTCAAATTTAAACTTGGATAGTCGAGGTCTTTCTTCTAGATGTAGGGTAAAGAAAATGGAATTCCCTTGAATCGACTTAACTCGTATTTGAACATCTGAGAATAGACCTTGTTGCCATAAGATGCGACTAGCCTTAGTGAGCTTATCGCCGGGCACCATAATTCTTGAACCAACTTCAAGAGTAGATAGCTGAATGAGTGTTTTATGGTCTAGAAATTTAGTGCCTTCTACATCAACGCCGCCAATACTAAATTCTTTAGGGTTTGAGTAGTCAAAATTTGTGCTAGACAGGCTTACTTGAGCCATTGTAAAATGGCTTATGAATAGACAAACTGTAGATATGAGTATACCATTCTTAAGCATTTTCTTTTTCAATTTGTTCACTAGTTTTACCAAATCTTCTTTCTCTTTTTTGGTAGTTTGTAATTGCTTCGAAAAGATTTTCTCTTCTAAAGTCAGGCCATAATATTTTGGTAAAATATAATTCCGAATAAGCTATTTGCCACAATAAAAAATTACTAATTCGTTGTTCGCCACTTGTTCGTATTAACAACTCTGGGTCAGGAATATTGTGTGTGAATAGATGATTTTGGATAGTGTCTTCATTAATATCTTCACTTTTCAGCTCTCCTTCTTGTACTTTTTTAACGATACTTTTTACAGCCTGAGCAACCTCTTTCTTTGAACTGTAGCTTAGTGCTAATACTAAAGTCATACGAGAATTATTAGCTGTTTTTTCTATTGTTGAATTGAGGTTTTGAAGACATTTCTCGGGTAAATCTTCTAAATTGCCAATGGCTTGTAGCCTTATGTTGTTATCCATTAAGGTTTTAGTCTCATCAAGAATAGTATTAACTAGCAATTCCATAAGAGCATCTATTTCCTTCTTAGGTCTATTCCAATTTTCTGAGGAAAAAGCGTATAGTGTAAGGTATTCTAAGCCTAGCTCTGCAGCACCTTCAACGGTATCTCTTACAGCCTTGACACCTACTTTGTGCCCAAAAATTCTAATTTTAGATTGCTTCTTAGCCCATCTGCCATTACCATCCATTATAATTGCGACGTGTTTGGGTAAAGTGTCTTTGTTGATGTCAGTGTGTTGAGTCATCGATTAGTATTGACAGACTTTAGGTTTAGTGTAAATCTTGTATGAAAGTGTCAGTCCAGCGAAATAATACCAATCGTCCCATAAGTTTTCATTAGCTCTGTTTCTGTTGGTATTGCCAGTCCATGTGGTAATATCTGCACCTGGGTTACTAGCGATATAATTTTGAAGTGCGTTACTTCTGTCAGAAAGGTTGGCAGCGTCTTCATTTTCCATAAAAAGGTATTGAGGACTAGCATAAATACCTCCAACATCATCAATGTAATCGGTAAACGTTTTACGTAAACCATATTCAATGGCCATACTAAATCTTTCACCTAAACTTGCTTTGAAACCCATACCAACAGGTATAGCGAATTGAATAAGCTGATAGGGTTCTTTCTCAGTGTACTGACTAGAATACTGACCTTCGGTACCTAGCGGTTGTAGGTCTATCCATTCATTGTTAGTTTGATTGCCATCGTTGTCAAATGGTGTGTCTGTGTCAAACTTCCTTGCCTGAGGATTGAAGTTGAACATGGAAATTCCTGTGAAAATATAAGGAGTAAAAGGGTATCTTAAATTGCCTGTTTCGTAAGGAAAAAAGTTAAATTCTATAATGCCTGATAGTTCATATATAGAAGATTTGAAATGTAAATTCCTGTTGAATTTAGCAGTATCTACATCATTAAGTTTGTCACTTCCTCTGAGTTCTCCTACAGATATACCTCCTCTTATAGCAAATCTTTTGTTTAGATTTGTTTTGTATTGTAAAGCTGTTGCTGGTCTTGCTAATCTAAGATGTTGATCGTTTAAATCTCCAATGTAATAAGAAGTACCTAGCATTACACCTAATTCAGAGTAAGGATCTATTCCTTGTGAAAAAGCGCTGTAGGAAGAGAAAGTAAATGCAGAAAAAATAAATATGATTAGTCTTTTCATCTAATTATTCGGTTACAATTAATTGCGTAACGCACAAATATAGGTATTTATGATGTAATAGTGTTAATTTCTTTTGTCCTTACCCCACATTAGTTTTTCTCTAATGGTTGAAATAAAACTTTGCTTTTCAAACTGTATTAATTTTACCTTATAATCAGCTTTTCGAATACATAATTCCAATTCAGGACCTATAGCTCTAGAGCGGCTGTCTAATGCTACCAAAGCAAGTTCATCACGTTCAGAAACTTTTAAGGTAATTTTTGATTCGTCAGAAACTATGATGGGTCGTACATTTAAATTGTGTGGAGCAATAGGTGTAATAATGAAATTATTTGTGCCAGGAATTACAATAGGACCACCACAACTTAGAGAGTATCCTGTTGAACCGGTAGGGCTAGAAATAATTAGCCCATCTGCCCAGTAGGTATTAATAAATTCATCGTCTAGATAGGCATGAACACGAATCATAGAGGAGGTGTCTTTTTTCAGTACAGTAACTTCATTAAGTGCAAAGTTGGTATCGCCAAATAAATTATTCTCACTTTCTAATTGCAATAAAGTTCTTTGCTTGATGTTATACTCGCCTTTTAGCAAGTGATTGATAGCGTATTCTATTTGGTCGGTAGAAACACTTGAAATAAATCCGAGTGTGCCTGTGTTAATACCTAAAATTGGAATGTCAGAATCTCGAACAAATGTAATTGCTCCAAGTAAAGTACCATCGCCACCAATACTTAATAAAATATCGGCTTTTTCTTTCAATTCTTGTGGTGTTTCGAAAGTTTCAAACTCTCTTTTGAAGATAATATCTACTAGATTATCATAAAATTGATTTTCAATAATTAACTTAATGTTTTCTTGTTCTAGCTTATTGACTAAATGCTGAACATATTTTGCTTTAGCGGAATTAAATTGTGTGCCAAAAAGTGCAATTCTCATTTTTAAAATGGATTTGAAAAATGAATAAAAAAGCCCCATTCGTTGAGGTGATTTCTACTGTATTCTAGTCGCAAGAGTTTGTCATAATACGTTACGAAATCTAAACTCACACCTTGACTAAACAAAAAGCTATTGTTTAAGACGTTTTGGTCTGCGTATTGATTGTCAATGACTACTCCCATATCAGCAAATATACTGAAGTAAAAAGAATAATAGCTTTTTTTGAATTGTTCCATTTTCAAATACGGAACATCTAATTTTTGCTTAGGCACAAGTTCGTACTTAATAGCAGTCTTTGTCATAGCATAATGTTCTCCATCAATTACATAATATTCGTAGCCTCTGAGGTAATCTTCAAATCCTAATGATTCGTTTAAAATATAAGGTAGTGTCGTATTAGTTTGCGCTTTTGCTTTAATGCTATTGCCTATGAACCATCTTGGTTTTAGTACAAAATGATTTTCTGTTTTAGCGATAATTTTAAAGTTATTGAAGTCGGGGTTTTGACCTCTTTGAGCAGAAATTAATACTTCATTAAAAGAACCTTTTGTCGGATATGAAATAGAATTTCTTTTTTCGTTTTCATAATGATAATCTAGTGTAGAAAATTCAAATTCACACCTTTCATTTCCTAAAAAATTAGGATTTAATGTTTGAATATCTTCGGGAACTTCAAACCAAGAATGTTTTATGCTCAGTCTATGAGTTAGATTTAAATTCTTTTTATATTGAAGTGTGAAGGCGCTATTCCAATTTAAAAAATGTTGGTCGTCATAACTTTTATACAATAAGGTATTATCTGTTGTTTTATAGTGAAATTGCTTCATTCTAAACAATTCTATATTAAGTATTGTTCCTAATGTTTTGCTTTTATTAATGTATGGAATATCGTATTCAAATAAATAATGTTCTTTATAGCCTTTTCTAAATTTTAGTTTTAGGAGTTCATTGCGTCCTCTGAAATTATACCAATTTAGAAAAACACCATAGTTAAGTCTAGAAAAATCAGTGTAATTAGAGTTTTGTAGACTATCCCAAAAGACATTAAAATTGCGTTCAGAAATTTCTAAAATTGGATAAGGCCAGACGTACCAACGTTCTATAACTTCAATGTTTACATCAATCTCATTTTGATTGTAGTAGGGGACAATATCCACAAAGTTGAAGAGCCACTGACTGCCAATGTTTAGTTCACTTTGCTTGAGTTTTTCGTTAAATGCTATAAGTGTCAAGGAATCGCCGATTTGGAAGGACAATTCTCTCAAGACTGTTGCTCTTTTGGTTACCTTATTACCTTCTATTTCAATAGAGTTTACTCTAAATACCTCTTGTGAATAAGACGTAAAAGTAATAATTACTATTAAAAATGTTAGGATTAGTCGCATTAGGGGTTAAGGTACCTAATTAATAAATCGTATCTATCGCCTAGATTATCTTTGTTTTCAGACTGGTTATAACTTGCAGCTACAGTATATTTGTAGCGTTCGAAAGTCTGAATGACTGGAGCGATGTCTATAATATTGAGCTTCAGGGTAAGCTTTATTACATCTCTATCGTCAACGTCGTTAATATAAGCACTCAATATACGTGCACCATTACTTTCTACAATTTGAGCAATTTCACTCATAGAGTATTCTTTTTGCATCATTTCTAAGATGATAACGCCACCACTTTCTTGAATAGCTACAATTGATGCTAAAGAGCTTATTATGGATTTATAAGTTATAGAGCCAATATATTTTCCATTTGCTAGCATAGGAAGTAAGCTCAGTTTATGTTCGTCCATATAGTTAATGACTTCAAAAACATCTTTACCCAAAGGCATAAAAAAGTGTTGTATTTTTTCCTTAATACTTTCTAACTTATTGTTTTCATCGTGCATGCCCCAGATGTCTTCCTCCGAGATTACGCCGAGAAGTTCATTATTGGATAATATAGCTAAATGAGAAAGATGATATTCTTGCATAATAGCTAATGCTTTAGCTCCAGAATATTCTAGTGTAATGGTTTGTATTTCCTTAGATATGAGTTTTCTTGTAATCATAACACTTGGCAAACATAGTATTTTTACCTTTGTCCCCGTATTTATAATCTCACCTATTAATGACAAAGTTAAGTGTAAACATTAATAAAATTGCAACAATTCGTAATGCACGAGGTGGCAATATGCCTAATGTTATTGAAGCTGCTACTAATTGCGAACGCTTTGGCGCTGACGGTATTACGGTACACCCTCGTCCAGACGAAAGACACATTACTTATAATGATGTACGTCAAATAGCCCCAATTGTTACGACAGAATTCAACATTGAAGGTTATCCTTTAGAGTCTTTCATTGATTTGGTACTGTCTGTAAAACCACATCAAGTGACTCTAGTTCCCGATGCTCCCGATGCTATAACTTCTAATGCTGGCTGGGATACGCTTACTCATCATTCTTTTTTGAAATCCATTATCTCAGATTTTAAAGGTGCTGGAATTCGTACATCGTTGTTTGTTGAAGCTGAACCTAAGTATATAGAAGGAGCTAAGGCAATTCAAACTGATAGAATAGAACTTTATACAGAAAGTTATGCTCAACATTTTACGATTGACAAAGCAAAAGCTGTTAAGTCATTTGTAGAGTCGGCTATTTTAGCAAAAGAATTGGGATTGGGCATAAATGCTGGACACGATTTGAACTTAGAGAACCTTAAATACTTTGCTAACTCTGTTCCTTTTTTAGACGAAGTATCTATAGGACATGCTCTAATTTCAGATGCATTATATTTGGGTTTGGAAAAGACTATAGAGAGTTATAAAAATTGTT
>CAJWHN010000020.1 GCA_913041085.1 uncultured Flavobacteriales bacterium
CTTTCTTTTCTATTAAGTCCAAATAGGTGTCAATCATCTGTTCAGTTTTTCCAGCACTAGATAATGCAGATGCCAATTGAAAACCAAATTCATAATTAAGGTTCAATTCTTGTCCTCGCTCATAGGTTTTGAGTAGGTAGTTGTATTCTTTATTTCTTGAGAAACTATTGGCTAAAGAGGTGACTTGATTTATTCTACCACTAACCATAGCATCAATACTTTTTTGCCATTCTTTTTCTGCTCGAATTTTATCTCCTTTGGCTTTATAAATGAATCCTAAGTCGGCTATGTACTTAGCTTGATTGGGGTATTTCTTTTTTACTTTTTTGACTAATGCAATAGCAGTGATATACTTTTCTTCAGCGGTTAGACATTTCAGATAATTGCTATAATAACTTAGTATATTGACTTTCGTTTCTAAGGTTTTGTAAATCTCATTGGCTTTATCACATTGTTTGCTATTGGCATATTTATTGGCAATCTTAAGGTTATAACTAGATTGCGCAGATAAGTTTAGAGCATAAATGCAAAAGGTTATGAGTAAAGTAAACCTCATTTATTGGTAATTGAAGGTTTGACTTAGTTGCTCGAGACTATCGAAACGTATTTCATAATTTTTATAGGCTGATTGAAACTCATTCAATTGAATTGATATCCCTTCCAAGGCTTGTTCTTCTCTTACTATGATAGCATTTAATTCTTCTTTAGTGAAAATGTCGTTGTCAACGTCGTTAAGTAAGTTTTGTAGTTGGTCTTGATTTCTAATGATGTTAGTTACAAAATCTTTCTTTTGATTGGGTGCATTCCTAAATTGGCGTTTCATCAATTTCAAATCATTGAGGTAGGTCATGGTCTTTAGGCTAGGCTTCTTGTCTGTGCTAAGCTTAGTTTTGGAATAGGCTAGAGCCTCCTTGTAACGTTTCAAATTAGGGCCTGCTGAGCTAATATCTATATTTTCAACGCTTTGTAAAAGACTATCATATTGTATGATTACTGCATTGACTTGTTCTTCTTCTTGCTCAAAAGTTGATGAAGAACAAGCGGTTAAAATTCCGATGAGTATAAGTGCGATATATTTCATTAGTTGATGTATTCAAATCCAGTGTATGGCACTAATATTTTTGGTATTCTAATGCCTTTTTCATCCTGATGGTTTTCCAAAATTGAGGCCACTATTCTTGGTAATGCTAGGGCACTACCATTCAGTGTATGACACAAAACGTTGTTCTTGTTTTCATCTTTATATCTCAATTTTAATCTGTTGGCTTGATAGCTTTCAAAATTTGAAATAGAACTAACTTCTAACCAACGTTTTTGAGCGGCTGAATAGACTTCCATATCATAAGTTAGGGCTGAAGTGAAGCTCATATCGCCACCACAGAGTTTTAATATTCTAAAAGGCAATTCTAAATCCTTTAGTAGTTCAGTGACGTGTTCTACCATTTCGTCTAAGGTTTGGTAAGAATCGGATGGTTTTTGTAATTGAACAATTTCAACTTTGTCAAATTGATGCAGTCGGTTCAAGCCCCTTACATCTTTACCGTAAGAGCCCGCTTCTCTTCTAAAACAAGGTGTATAAGCGGTGTATTTTATGGGGAATTCTTCACTTTTAACAATGACATCTCTAAAGATATTAGTTACGGGCACTTCGGCTGTAGGTATAAGGTAAAGATTGTCGCCTGTTACGTGATACATTTGACCTTCTTTGTCTGGCAATTGCCCTGTCCCAAAACCACTAGCTTCATTAACGAGGTGTGGCGGTTGTACTTCCAAATAACCTGCTTCAGTATTTCTATCTAAAAAGAAATTGATTAGGGCGCGTTGCAATCTAGCGCCTTTGCCTTTGTATACTGGAAATCCTGCACCTGATATTTTTGTTCCGAGTTCAAAATCTATAAGGTCGTACTTAGCTGCCAATTCCCAATGTGGTAAGGCTTCTGAATGCAATTTTGGAATATCGCCTTCTTCTTTGACTACCTCGTTGTCTTCGGGTGTTTTGCCATTTGGCACATTGTCGTTAGGTACATTAGGAATATGTATTAATAATTCTTGTAAGTCGTCACTGACTTGATTTAGTTTTTCTGAAAGCGTCTTACTTTGTTGTTTTAGTGTTACAGTTTTTGCTTTTGCCTCTTCGGCTTTTTCTTTTTCACCATTTTTGAAGTAAGCGCCAATTTCTTTAGCTATTTGGTTGGATTGGGCTAGAATATCGTCTAATTTATTTTGAGTTTCTTTTCTCAAATCGTCTTTAGCAACAATATCTTCAAAAGTAGCTTTTGCATCAAAGCCTCTTTTAGCCAATTTTGTGATGGCTTCTTCTCTATATTCTCTTATATAATTTATCTGTAACATAACTTAGTTCTTGTTAGACAAAAATAACATTCTAATTCAAAAAAAACTCCCTAACTTGAAAAGCAGGGAGTTTAATATTTTATTAATACGCTACCTTTTAGTTGATAGGGTCAACTGAAACGTATGATCGGTTATTGGCTTTTTTTCTAAATTGAACAATACCATCAGTTAGAGCAAATAAAGTATGGTCTTTTCCCATTCCTACATTTTCACCTGGGTGATGTTTTGTTCCTCTTTGACGTAAGATGATGTTGCCAGCTATTGCGCCTTGACCACCATAGATTTTTACACCTAATCGTTTACTTTCCGATTCTCTACCGTTCTTACTACTTCCTGCACCTTTCTTATGAGCCATAGTATTTAGTTTTAATTGTTAGACTATTTATCAGTTTTCTTAGCTGCTGTTTTTTTAGCGGCTGGTTTTTTAGCTGTAGTTTTTTTAGTAGCAGCTTTTGGCTTAGCAGCACTTGCTGTTTTAGACTTAGGTGCTGCTTTTTTAGCTGCTGCTTTTGGTTCAGCTTTAGCTTCTTTCTTTGCTGTAGTTGCAGTAGCTTTTTTAGCTTTAGCAACTTTTTCTACAATACTTTGGATTTCAATTTGAGTGAAAGCTTGGCGGTGACCATTTTTTACTCTGTATCCTTTTCTTCTTTTCTTTTTGAAGACAACGACTTTGTCTCCTTTCACGTGGTCAAGCACTTTTGCAGTTACTTTTGCACCACTGATAGCTGGGGCGCCAACATTAACTTTGCCATTGTTGTCAATCAATAATACATTATCGAATTCAACTTTAGCACCTTCTTTTTCCTCTAGTCGATGAACGAAGATTTGTTGGTCTTTTTCAACTTTGAATTGTTGCCCTGCTATTTCTACAATTGCGTACATTCTTAAAGTTTTAATTTATCCACTATTTTTTAGTGGGCTGCAAATGTAGTAATTAATATATAATTGACAAAAAAAAATTAGGCTTTGTTAATCAAGTGTATTCCCCCTAGAATTATGGCAATGCCAATAAAATGATTTAGGGTAATGATTTCGCCATCTAAAAAGCCCCAAAAAATAGCAACAATAGGGATTAAATAGGTTACTGAAGAAGCAAAAATAGCTGTGGTGCCCTTCACTAATTGGTTAAATAAAACTAAGGCTATAGATGTGCCTAACGTTGATAGTAACACCACATAGAATAAGGCTAAATATGCACCGTCAATTGTCATCTTCTCTGAAAAATCAGAAAACCCTAATGCCAGTAAACAAAATGGCCCAACCACGAAAAAGGCTAAGCCTGAAATGTCCATGGCACTCATGTCTTGTAAATAATTCTTAATGGTATTTAAACTGATAGCGTAACATAGGGTAGCAATGATAACATACCACGAATAACTAGCATTTTCTAACACTAAGCCGCCACCTGCAATGAGCCAAACAGCACCAGAAAGTCCTAATAAAATACCTATCAGCTGACTGACTTTAACTTTGGTTTTAAATAACACCATAGCTAACACAAAGGTAAAGAGAGGCACTAAGGCATTCAATATACCAATGAGTGAGCTATCCAATTCTGTCTGTGCTTTAGTAAACAAAAAAGCTGGAAAGCCGTTTCCAAACAAACCCACAATAAGTATTGGAATAATATGCTTTTTCTCTATGGAAAAAAGTTTATTCCAAACAAATGGTAGAAGACTCAACCAAGCAATACCCATTCTGAGTTGTGCTACTTCGAGGTCGTTAAATACTACTAAACCTTTCTTCATCAATATGAAAGAACTTCCCCAAATGAATGCTAAAAGAATCATTAAGGCCCATTGATAAATTTTTTTGGAAGATAAATCCACTTACAATAATTTTTGCAAAGATATGTTAGTATTTTTGTAACTCTAAAAAACTATCCAATTATGTTAAAATTATTTATTACCCCCTCATTATTAGTATTCTTATTGATAGGCTGTGGTCAGTCTAATTCATCTGAATACAAAGAAGAAGTTCTTGCCGTAGCTGATGCCAAAGCAGAAATGACTATAGATGGTATGACTTGTCAAGTCGGTTGTGCTGTTTATATTGATGAAGAATTAGAAAAAGTTAGTGGTGTGGTTTCTGCTGATGTAAGTTTTGAAAATAAGTTAGCATCGATTACCTACGACAACAGTTTGATTAGCGAACACGATATTGTAAGTGCAATTAATTCTTTGAAAGATAGTGCTTATTCTGTAGCTTCTGTAGATGTAGAAATTTTGAAAGCGGTAGAAAAGAAAAAAATCGATACCCACTAAAAAATGAATCCATTCTCTAGGCGTTTTGTTCGTTTCAATTGGTGGGCGTTAGTGTTCATCTTTCTAGTTGTCATTGCTGGTAGCTTCGTACGTACAACGGGTAGTGGTATGGGTTGTCCCGATTGGCCCAAGTGCTTTGAGCAGTGGGTACCTCCTACTGATAGTAGCCAAATACCTCCAAACTATAAAGAGAGGTTCAGTCAACAAAGAGCTGAAAAGGTAGAAAAGTTTGGTGATATAATTTCTGTATTTGGTATGTCCGATGTGGCAGAGCAACTCAAAAATGATCCTAACTTACTCAAAGAAGAAGATTTTAATGTTAGCAAAACGTGGACGGAGTATATCAATAGGTTGTTTGGCTTTTTAGCTGGTAATTCTTTATTGATTATTTTCTTTTGGATTGCCTTGTATTACCGAAAAAACAAACGCTTGTTGTTAATGTCTTTTGTCAATCTTATCTTAATTGCTTTTCAAGCATGGTTTGGTTCAATTGTAGTCGCCTCTAACTTAGTGCCATGGACTATAACCTTGCATTTATTTTTTGCTTTAATCATTATAGGTTTGCAGTTGTATGTCATACGATTGGTAAGCCCTTCTCAAACTCAACATATCCATTTGTCTAAAGAACTTTATATTTTGGTGTGGCTTTGTTTTGTTATTACGGCTGTTCAAATGTTTTTGGGTACGCAAGTCCGAGAGTCTATAGATGCCTTGACACGTCTTGGTATTGGCCGTGAGCAATGGACAGAATCCCTAGGATTGCCATTCTTTATTCATAGAAGTTTCTCTTGGTTGGTATTGGGATTGTTAGCGTATATGGCTTACAAAAACGAACGTACTTACAAGTATAAAATCATACGATGGTTATTCATAATTCTAGCTATTGAACTTCTAAGTGGTGTTTTATTGGCTCACATAGATATGATTGGCCTAATACAAAACGCTCATCTATTATTTGCCACCATCTTATTCGGGATACTATTTATGATGGTATTTAGAATAAAATTACCTTCTCAATAAAATTTAACGCTAATTACTATTACAATAAAAAAGCTCAAGAAATTCTTGAGCTTTTTTATTGATAGGATTATATCTTATTACATCATGCCTGGCATACCGCCACCGCCCATAGGAGGCATTGGAGGAGTTTCTTCAGGAATATCAGCTAAGACGCATTCTGTAGTTAGTAGCATTCCCGCAACAGAAGCTGCATTTTCTAATGCTACACGCGTTACTTTAGTGGGATCAATGATACCTGCTTCGAACATATTTTCGAATTCTTCTTTCTTAGCATTGTAACCATAATCGGCTTTACCTTCCTTCACTTTAGAAACGACTACTGAGCCTTCATTACCTGCATTGGCAACGATTTGGCGTAATGGCTCTTCAATAGCACGAGTAACGATTTGAATACCAGTCGTTTCGTCAGCATTATCGCCTTTTAATTGAGCTAGTGCATCGGCTGCTCTTACTAAAGCGACACCACCACCAGGGATAATGCCTTCCTCAACAGCTGCACGAGTAGCGTGTAGAGCATCGTCCACTCTATCTTTTTTCTCTTTCATTTCTACTTCAGAGGCTGCACCAACATAAAGTACAGCTACACCACCAGCTAATTTAGCTAGTCTTTCTTGTAGTTTTTCTCTGTCGTAGTCCGAAGTAGTGCTTTCGATTTGAGCTTTGATTTGATTGACTCTAGCCGTAATGTTGTCTTTGTCACCAGCGCCATTGACAATAGTTGTATTGTCTTTGTCAATAGTGACTTTTTCAGCAGTACCTAGCATATCGATAGTCGCATTTTCCAGCTTAAAGCCTCTTTCTTCTGAAATGACTGTTCCACCTGTTAGAATAGCGATATCTTCTAGCATTGCCTTTCTTCTGTCACCAAAGCCTGGTGCTTTAACAGCAGCAATTTTTAAAGAACCCCTCATTTTGTTAACTACCAAGGTAGCTAGTGCTTCACCATCAATATCCTCGGCAATAATTAACAAAGGTTTTCCTGATTGAGCTGCTGGTTCTAGAATAGGCAATAAATCTTTCATATTCGATATTTTCTTATCGTATAAAAGAATGTATGGTGTATCCAAATCGGCTAGCATTTTCTCAGCATTTGTAACAAAGTATGGAGAAAGATAGCCTCTGTCAAATTGCATACCTTCAACTACTTCTACATAGGTGTCAGTTCCTTTTGCTTCTTCAACAGTAATAACGCCTTCTTTCTTAACCTTGTCCATAGCTTCTGCGATGAGTGAGCCGATGGCATTGTCGTTATTGGCAGATATAGCGCCTACTTGTTGTATCTTTTCTATGCTATCGCCAACTTCTTGAGATTGCGATTTCAAATTTTCAACAACAACTGAAACTGCTTTATCAATACCTCTTTTTAAATCCATCGGATTTGCTCCTGCCGCTACGTTTTTAAGTCCGTTAGAAACAATGGCTTGTGCTAAAACAGTTGCTGTAGTAGTACCATCTCCAGCTATATCGGCTGTCTTTGATGCGACTTCCTTGACCATTTGAGCCCCCAAGTTTTCAATGGTATCTTCTAACTCAATTTCTTTAGCAACAGATACACCATCTTTAGTAATAGATGGACCACCAAACTTTTTATCAATAACAACATTCCTACCTTGAGGTCCTAATGTTACTTTAACTGCATTGGCAAGAGCATCGACACCTCTTTTTAGTGCATCTCTTGCTTCTATATCAAATTTTATTTCTTTTGCCATTTGTATATGTTTTAAATGATTGCTAGAATGTCAGATTCACGCATTATCATGTAATCTTTTCCTTCGTATTTTAATTCTGTCCCAGAGTATTTACCGTATAGTATAGTATCTCCAACTTTAACGGTTAAAGGCTCATCTTTTTTACCGTTTCCTACAGCAACAATTGTACCTTTTTGTGGTTTTTCTTGTGCAGTATCTGGAATAATAATTCCAGATGCAGTAGTTGTTTCGGCCTGAGCAGGCTCTACAAGTACTCTGTCTGCAAGGGGTTTTACATTCATATTTTTTATGTTTAAATTAATATTCAATAATAGCTTAAATCAAAAAATGTGCCACAAGAGCACACTTATATGATATAATGACTTTTTTTCAGATTGTTCTGAAAAATTGACAAATCGTTATTCCGCTGGAGCTTCCTGCATCGGAAGTGAAGGAAGTGCTTGAGTTGGAATAGCTGTTTCGTCAAGTTGCTCTTGCATAATAGATTGGTTTTGTACTCCTCCAGAGTTGGCAGAAGAGATAGCAAAATTTGATGCTAATGAAAAAACCAATAATGCAATTGCCAAATACCAAGTTGCCTTTTCTAAAAAGTCAGCAGTTTTTTTAACTCCCATTACTTGATTTCCACCACCAAAAGTTGCAGATAAACCACCACCTTTAGGGTTTTGAACCAATACTACTAACACTAGCAAAACGCAGGTTATTACTATTAAAACAGAGAAAATCGTGTACATAAGATTATTTATTTTTAGTGATCAATTGATCGATTAATTCAATTTGGGATGCAAATAAAGAACTTTTTTGGGGATATTTCAAGGAAAGCTGATGATATGCTACTTTTGCTTTTTCATAATGCCCTTGTTCTAAATAGACTTTTGCTAGTGTTTCTGTAGCTATATCGAAGTGAAACTCTACGCTTTCTTTGGCTTTATCACTAGCAGAATAAAATTCTTTTTTTGGCTTTCTATCTCTATTATCAATAAAGTCTTCAATGAGATTTACTTTTTTCTGAAGTTTATTTTCACTCTCTTTGTTTCTTTGGATGGGTTTAGCTTGACTTAATTTTAACCATTCATTAAAGGAATGTGTTTCTTCTTTGTCAAATTCTAAAGGTTGTCCAATGTTTAACTCCTTTTTAATTTGTGTTTTTTCACTAGAGAGGTCTTTCTGAACTTCTTTTTTGTTTGACTTTGGCTCAACTTCTTTGACTTTTTCTTCTGTCAAAAAGTAAAAAAGTCGTTTTCTATCTGTACTATATGCGGCAGTTTTCTTAAGTATCTGATTATAATGAATGTTATTTGTGTTTTGAAGACCTTTTAAATGTAATATCCTAGAAGTTGAGCAAAATGGATAGGTGTCAATCAATTCCCTGAGTATTTTGGTGTCATCAGCACCAATTTTATTGGGGTTGCTGAGCCAATTTGAATATGTTTCTTTAGGGTTTACCAATTGGTGAATGCTTCGTTAAATATATCGTCTATTAATTGGGATACAATTTCTTCGTTTAAAGATTCTTCAATACTAGTAAAATCTTGTGAGCTCTCATAATCTGCATATCTACTAAAAGTTTTGTCGTAGTTACTTTCTTCATCTATAATATTGACAAATTTGACTTTAACAGTTATGCTTAGTCGATTTTTAGATGCGGTTTCATCAGTTTGTATGGCAATGGGATTAATGCTGTAGTTTGTAATTCGTCCACTAAATATCAAATCACCATCACTATTTAGTGGTAAAAGGTTTGTTTCTGATGAAAATTTATCTTTTAATGCTTCTGTTAGGGTATTGGATAATACCGGCGGTGCTAAAGAGGCTACATTTTTAAATAGATTAATGCTTACACTTTTCACCTCGTTGGAGATTGATGCGCCGCTAAATGAGTATATTCCGCAAGAGCTAACTCCAAATAGTAGGGCAATTAAACAGATATACGGTAGTCTTATCACAACAGATACTCTTTAATTTTTCTATATAATGTGCGCTCAGATATTCCTAATTCTTCTGCGGCATCTTTTCTTCTTCCTTGATGCCTTTGTAAAGCTTTTTCAATCATTATTTTTTCTTGTTCTTGAAGCGTTAAAAAAGTTTCCTCGTCTTTTTCTTCAACTTCTTCTTTTATGGATGTAGCTGGTTTTTCTATAAAATGGTTGATGACTTTTTCATTATCAATTTCTTGATGTTTGTTGCCCATCAATTCATTAGTTACTCGCTTTAAATCATTTAAGTCGTTTTTCATATCAAAGAGGACTTTGTAGAGTATTTCTCTTTCTGAGATATCATTTTCCGCTTGTTCGTCTTTGAATAAAACGGGTGTTGTATTTTGTTTTGGGATATAATTTTTTAGAGTTTCGAAGCTAATACTTCTGTCTTGTTCTACGGCAGATATCTGTTCGGCTACGTTTTTAAGTTGTCTAATATTTCCTGGCCAAGAGTAATTGTGTAACAACTCAATTGCTTCCTCTTCTAAGCGTATGGGAGGGATGTGATACCTATCAGCAAAGTCCGAAGCGAATTTTCTAAATAATAAATGTATATCTTCTATTCTTTCTCTTAGAGATGGCATTTTTATGTTGATTGTATTTAATCGATAATACAAGTCTTCTCTAAATTTACCTTTGTTGATGGCTTCTTCAATATTCACATTGGTAGCTGCAATGACTCTAATATCTACTTTTTTTACCTGACTTGAGCCTACTTTCATAAACTCCCCACTTTCCAATACTCTTAGTAGTCTTACTTGAGTGCTTAAGGGCAATTCGCCGACTTCGTCTAAGAATATTGTACCGCCATCTGCGACTTCAAAATAACCTTGTCTATTGTCACTTGCTCCAGTAAAAGCTCCTTTTTCGTGACCAAAAAGTTCGCTGTCAATGGTGCCTTCAGGAATTGCCCCACAGTTGACAGCAATGTATTTATTGTGTTTTCTTTGACTGTTATAGTGTATAATCTTAGGCATAGATTCCTTACCCACGCCACTTTCTCCAGTTATCAATACTGAAATGTCAGTCGGTGCTATTTGTATAGCTGTATTGATGGCTCGGTCTAATTTGTTTGAATTACCAATTATACCAAACCGTTGTTTTATGTCTTGGTGCTTAATCATACGAGTTTTATAGCTTTACCTTTGAGTGTTGCTGATGTACAGCCCTCAACATTTACTAAAACATAATCTCCAGCCTTGTAGTCTTTTCTAGGAAATACAATGACAGTATTTTGTGAATTTCTTCCATATAATTCATCTTTAGACTTCTTAGAAACTCCTTCTACAAGTACTTTATGTGTTTTGCCAACTTGTTCTTTGTTTCTAATAAAAGCGTGTTTCATCTGAAGATCAATAATTTCTTGCAATCTTCTTTTTTTAGTTTTGGCAGGAACATCATCATTTAACTTGCGTTGTGCTTGTGTATTTGGTCTTTCAGAATAGCTAAACATATAGCCAAAGTCATATTTAACGGCTTCCATCAGACTTAATGTATCCTTATGTTCTTCTTCTGTTTCAGTACAAAATCCAGAAATAATATCCATTGATATTCCGCAATCTGGAATAATTTTTCTTATTGCTTCAATTCTATTCAAATACCATTCCCTAGTATAACCTCTATTCATAAGCTCAAGAATTCTACTATTGCCAGATTGAACAGGTAAGTGAATATAATTGCATATGTTCTCATACTTAGCAATAGTATGAAGGACATCATCTTGCATGTCTTTTGGATGTGAAGTAGAAAAACGAACTCTTAGACTAGGACTTAATTCAGCTACCATAGCTAAAAGTTCTGCAAAATTGGTGCTTTCACCTTGTTCTTCTTGGCTTAATTTATCAAAGTCCTTTTTTGGACCACCTCCATACCATAGGTAAGAATCTACATTTTGACCGAGTAAGGTAACTTCCTTGTAACCGTCAACTACTAATTGTTTGCATTCATTAACAATACTTTTTGGGTCTCTACTTCTTTCTCTACCTCTAGTAAAAGGCACAACACAGAACGAGCACATATTGTCACACCCTCTTGTGATGGAAACAAATGCTGTAATGCCATTTCCACCAAGTCTGACAGGACTAATCTCTGCATAGGTTTCTTCCTTAGAAAGAATAACATTGACCGCTTTTCTTCCATCATTAACTTCATCAATTAGATTAGGTAAATCACGATAAGCATCGGGTCCCACAACTATATCAACAAGTTTTTCTTCTTCTAAGAATTTATCTTTAAGTCGCTCTGCCATACAGCCTAAAACACCAACTAACATTTTAGGGTTTTGTTTTTTCTTAATGGCATTATACACTTTTAGTCTGTTTCTTACGGTTTGCTCAGCTTTTTCTCTAATTGAACACGTATTTACAAATACTACATCAGCATCTTCAAGGTTCGGCGTTGTGGAAAAACCTTCCTTAGTAAGGATAGAAGCCACAATTTCACTATCAGAAAAGTTCATTTGACAGCCATAACTTTCTATGTACATCTTTTTAGCTCCTACTTCTATTTGATTAAGTTGTAAGGCTTCGCCTTGTCTCTCAATATCTACTACCTTTTTGGTGTCTTCCATACGATTTATACTAAATAAAGATTACAAAATTAATAAAAACTGCCAAATTGACAGAAAAAATATTTTTTAAAAATTATTATATTATTTATAATATAAAGGTAATTTGGTGGTGTCAGTCGTTTGGAAAATTTAAAAAAGGTGTTCTATATTTGCACTCATTTTAAACGAAACAACTTATTTCTTATGGCAAAAAATTTAGTTATTGTTGAGTCACCAGCAAAAGCAAAGACAATTGAAGGTTTTTTAGGCAAAGACTTTTTAGTAAAATCAAGTATAGGTCACATCAGGGATTTGCCGAAGAAGGGTGGAATGGCTATTGATATAGAAAATGGATTTGCACCTACCTATGAAGTTTCTGTTGACAAGAAAAAAGTTGTTGACGAATTAAGTAAACTTTCTAAAAAATCGGAAACTGTATGGCTCGCAACGGATGAGGACCGCGAAGGAGAGGCCATCGCTTGGCATTTGCAAGAAGCGTTAAAATTAAAGGCAGAAAAAACCAAACGTATTGTTTTTAATGAAATTACAAAATCAGCAATAACAAAAGCCGTAGACAACCCAAGAGAGATTGATATTAATTTGGTGAATGCTCAACAAGCTAGGCGAGTTCTTGACCGATTGGTAGGTTTTGAATTATCTCCTGTTTTATGGAAAAAAGTCAAATATGGACTTTCTGCTGGACGTGTTCAATCTGTCGCTGTGAGATTAATTGTTGAGCGTGAAAAAGAAATTACCAATTTTGTAAGTGAATCAACTTATAAGGTTTCAGCCTATTTTTTAAATGCTGACCAAAAAGTTTTTAAAGCTGATTTACCTAAACGTTTTAAATCAAAAGAAGAAGCAGTTTCATTTTTGGAGGCTTGTTATAATTCTACCTTTACGATTTCTTCACTGACTAAAAAACCAGCGAAAAAATCCCCAACAGCTCCATTTACTACATCTACCCTTCAACAAGAGGCGTCTAGAAAGTTAGGCTTTACTGTTAGTCAAACGATGAGTGTAGCTCAAAAACTTTACGAGTCAGGTAAAATTACTTACATGCGTACAGATAGTATGAATCTTTCTGACGATGCAATTAAGTCTGCGGGTGGTTTCATAGAGTCAAATTATGGAAGCGAATATTTCAAGAGCAGAAAATTTGCTACTAAATTCAAAGGAGCTCAAGAGGCTCACGAAGCAATTAGACCTACTAATTTATCTAATGTTAAGGTTGATGGCGAGCGTAATCATCAAAGGTTGTATGAACTTATTTGGAAGAGAACTATTGCTTCGCAAATGGCAGATGCTCAATTGGAAAGAACTATTGCTGAAATCACAGTTTCTAATGCCTCAAATCACTTTGTTGCTAAAGGAGAAATGATAAAGTTTGATGGTTTTCTCAAGGTGTATATGGAAAGTACAGACGATGAGGATTCTGAAGAACAAGACGGTATGTTACCTAAATTAAATGAAGGTGAAGTCGTATTATCTAGAGAAATAAATGCTGTTGAACGATTTAGCAAGCCTAAGCCTAGATTTACTGAGGCTAGTTTGGTTAAGCGATTAGAAGAACTTGGGATTGGCCGCCCATCTACTTATGCTTCAACAATTACAACAATACAAAACAGAGGCTATGTCGAAAAAGGACAAAGCGAAGGAGTTTTAAAGCCTTATATTAGCCTTAGGCTTAAAGACAAAGCTATTACAGAAGAACAAAAATCCGAAAAAACAGGTTCAGATAAATCTAAATTGAAACCTACAGATATTGGAATTGTGGTGACTGAATTTTTAGAAACTAACTTTTCAGATGTTATGGATTACGGTTTTACGGCTGATGTAGAAAAAGAATTCGACTTTATTGCAAAAGGTGAAAAAGTTTGGAACGAAATGATTAGTCAATTTTATGATGGTTTTGTTAAAACGGTCAATGATGTTGCTGATACTTCTGAGGCGGCTAAAGGTCAGCGTCTTCTCGGAACCGAACCAAAATCAGGAGAAAATGTTTACGTTAAAATAGGTCGTTTCGGCCCTATGGCTCAAATTGGTGAAGCTAATGATGAAAAGAAACCTAGATTCGCTTCATTATTAGCATCGCAAAGTATTACCACAATAACATTAGAAGAAACCTTAGAATTGTTTAAATTGCCGAGAACTGTTGGAGAATTTGAGGGAGAAGCTGTAGTGGCAGCTATAGGTCGTTTCGGTCCTTATCTAAGATTCAAAGGCAAGTTTGTGTCCATTAAAAAAGACGATGGAGACGAGCCATTAACTATTGAAATTGATAGAGCAATTGAGTTAATTTCGGCTCACAGAAAGGCCGAAGCAGAAAGAATTATAAATCGCTTTGAAGGTGAGCCGCTAGTTCAAGTGCTTAATGGAAGGTATGGTCCTTTTATTCAAATTGGTGAGGGCGCTCGTAAAAACAAAACAAATGTTAAAATACCTAAAGATGTAGATCCTAAATCTTTGACAAGAGAAATGTGTCTTGAGTTGGCAGAAAAAAGTAAGAAAAAGTAAATGGAATTTGAGTTAAGCTTTAAACCTTTAGTTCATCGTAGTGAAGACTACCAAAATAGTCAGCTAGGACGAAATATTATGGCTTATACTCAAGGTGACTTCCCAAACCTTGCCGAAGCGGATTTAGTAATTTTTAGTGTTCCTGAATTTCGAGGAACTTCATATGATAATAAGGCTGATTCTTTAGATAAGATACGAACAGAATTATATCAATTGTTTGAGGGGCAAGAAAGGCTAAGGATAGCCGATTTAGGGCAATTGATATTGGGCGAGAAAATTAACGATACTTATCAATTACTTACTGATGTTTTAGTAGAGTGTGAACAGCGAAATTTATTTGCTCTTATCATTGGTGGTGGACAAGACTTAACCCTTTCACAATACCGTTCTTGTGTGCACTTAGGGAAATTGTCCAATATGGTTAGTTTTGATTCACGTTTCGACTTTGGCGAAGATGAAAGCACTCTAACTTCTGAGTCTTACCTTTCTGAAATCATCAAAATTCAGCCAAATGTTCTATTTAATTTTACAAATATTGGTTACCAAACCTATTTTAATACTCAAGACTCCATTAAGCTAATCAATAAACTCTTTTTCGATGCTTACAGACTTGGAGAGATTCGACAAAATATTGAAGAAGTAGAGCCTTCACTTCGAAATGCAGACTTTGTTAGTTTAGATATGGGGTGTGTACGTCTTTCTGATAATCCGTCAGTGCTTAAAAGTTCTCCTAATGGTTTTTATGCTGAAGAAATTTGTCAAATAATGCGTTATGCTGGAATAAGTGGTCGTCTAAAATCGTTTGGAATATTCAATTACGTCAATTTTGAGGATAAAAATTTGCAGTCAGAAAAATTAATAGCGCAAATGATTTGGTGCTTTTTTGAAGGCTTTTTTCATAAAATGAAACTTTTTAAACCTACAGATGATGATATGGTCAAATACCATGTTTCTATGAGAGAAGGAGAGTATAATACTTGTTTCTATAAAAATAAAAAATTGGAAAAATGGTGGATGGAAGTCCCAATTATTAAATCAAATTCTTCATTGCCTTTTGAAAATTATTTTATTCCTTGTTCATACAACGATTATCAGATAGCAGTCAAGGGAGATATGCCTGAAAGGTGGTGGAAAGCATTTCAAAAAATGAATCAACATTAAAAGAATACTTTCTTAAGCAATTTTTCTAGTAAAAAAAAATAGTTATTTTAGCCGAATATTAATTGTGATATACGTTTTGACGTTACCTTTTATGAAAAAATATTTTTTGCTTTTCTTGTTGTTTTCTTTCGCTTTGCATTCCAGAGCACAGCAAGATCCTCAGTTTAGTCAATATATTTTTAATAATCTATCTTTCAATCCTGGGTCTGCAGGCAGTGAGGAAGCGATTTGCGCAACGGCTTTGCATCGTTCTCAGTGGGTTGGCTTCGAAGATGCTCCTGTCTCAACTAACTTTGCAGTTCAAAGCCCATTATCCTTATTACACGGTGGTATAGGGCTAAACATCTTGACAGACAAAATTGGACAAAATGAATTTTTATCGTTAAACCTTTCTTATGCATACCAAGTTGAACTTTCTGGAGGCAAATTAGGTATAGGTCTTTCAGTAGGAGTGATACAAGATGAGATTGATGGGGCTAACATTATCACGCAAAATCCTGATCCATCTATTCCAACTTCTGTTGATAAGGCATCAGGATTGGATTTAGGAATGGGATTGTTTTATAATTCAGAAAAATTATACGTTGGGCTTTCTTCAAAGCATATAAATGAACCAACGATAGCAACATCATTAGACATTATTGATATTAAAAGGCATTATTATCTAACTGCTGGATATGTACATGGATTAAATGAGAAGCTTGATTTAAAGCCGTCCTTATTAATTAAAACTGAAGGTGTAACTACTACAGTTGATTTGACTTCATTGCTTGAATACAATAAAAAACTTTGGGGTGGAGTTACATATAGACCGAGTTCTCGTGCAGTATTATTGTTAGGTATGCACATCAACGAAGATTTAAAATTTGGATTTTCATATGATGTACCAACTATAAACGTATCTACTTCAGGGACTTTCGAGTTTATGCTTGGATACTGTTTCAAAATAGATTATAACAAAGTGGTAAAAGGATTTAAAAACCCTCGATTCCTATAAAATTGTTATATTTGTGACTTTCTCAAGCTTAATCATCACTCATTTTAGTGGTGATTTTGTGGCTTAGATAAAAAAATAAACCCTCTTTTGAGGTATTAAAATATGAGTATTATGAAAAATTTATTTATCCTCGGTTTGATTGCAATTGTTATTGCAAGTTGTTCAACAACTGGTAACGGAGAGTTGATTGGCGTTCAGAATAGACCTATTTGGAATCCAACTGATCCTTATGGAATGGTTTTTGTTCCTCAAGGTAGTTTCAATATGGGTCCCGGCGATCAAGATGTGCCTTATGCACACGTTACACATCACAAAACGGTTTCAGTTGCAGCGTTCTACATTGATGAAACAGAAATAACAAATAATGAATACAGACAATTTGTTACTTGGGTGCGTGATTCTATTGCTAGAATAATTCTTGGTGAAAATGGTATCGAGGGATATGAGTTGATCGAAGAAGACGAATATGGTAATTTTATTGACCCACCTAACATTGATTGGAACAGACCTATTCGTTGGGAGGATGCTGAAGTTAGAGAAGTGCTCGAAGATGAAATGTATCTTCCAGAGCATGAACGTTTCTACTCCAGACGTCAATTTGATACAAGGAAATATAATTATCGCTACGAAGATGTTGATATCGTTAGAGCTTCTTCTAGAGCAAATAAAGCAAAAGGTAAAGAAGATAGGTCTATATTTATAGAGAAGCCTGAAATTAACATTTTCCCCGATACTTTAGTTTGGACTTCAGATTACACATATTCCTACAACGATCCACTTTCTAGAAATTATTTTCATCACCCAGCTTTTGATGACTATCCTGTGGTTGGTGTGAGTTGGAAACAAGCTGTGGCGTTTTCCAAATGGAGAACACATATTTTAGATAATTACTTAAATGATAGAGAAGAGCCTTTACATGATGAATTTCGTCTTCCATCCGAGTCTGAATGGGAGTATGCTGCCAGAGGAGGATATGATTTAGCTCCTTATCCATGGGGAGGTCCTTACACGACTAATGATGCTGGATGCTTCTTAGCAAATTTTAAGCCAAGACGTGGTAATTATACTGCTGATGGTGGATTAAGAACAGTAAAGGTGGCTTCATACAATCCTAATAATTTCGGTCTATACGATATGGCAGGAAATGTTGCTGAGTGGACAAGTAATGCTTATGATGAATCAGCATTTAATTTTGCTCACGATATGAATTTTGATTTCTATTATGATGCCGAAGATTCAGATCCTGAGATTTTAAAGCGTAAAGTAATCAGAGGTGGTTCATGGAAAGATATTTCTCACTTTATTCAAGTTGGAACTAGAGATTACGAATTTCAAGATACAGCAAAATCTTATATAGGTTTTAGAAATGTAATATCATTTATTGGTAGAGACAAAGCAGATTTTAGATAATTATTTAACAAATTTATAGAACAACTACATTATGGCATTAATCAACCCTAATTCAAAGAAGTTTAAAAATGGAATGGCAAAGCTCTATGGTTTTGGAGCAGCTATTGTTATCCTTGGTGCACTATTCAAACTAATGGATTGGCCAGGAGCTGGAGCAATGTTAACAATTGGGCTTTCAACTGAAGCGATAATATTTTTCTTCTCGGCATTTGAAAAGCCACATGAAGAGCCGGATTGGAGTCTTGTATATCCTGAGTTAGCATACATGAAAGATCCTGATGAAAAAACATCACTAACTCCAGTTGAGGAATTAGATAATATGTTAGAAAATGCCAATGTAGATCAAGCACTTATAACAAGGTTAGGTGATAATTTAAGAAGCTTCAACAAGACTGTTGAAGGAGTCAATAAATCTATGGATGCGGTCTCAGCTACAGGTGATTACAGTGATCAAATGCGTGAAGCAGCTAGAAAATTAGCTGAAATGAATACTTACTATGACTTACAGCTCAAAACAATGCAAAATATGGGTAATTCTGTAAGCGACTCTGAGAAGTTCCAGCTTGAAATTTCTAAATTAGGCACTAATTTAGAGGCTCTCAACAAGATGTATGCGAACATGCTTAGCGCAATGAATAAATAATAATTTCATTTAAATTTAATTAGAGCAATCCAATGGCAGGAAACAATTTATCACCTAGACAGAAAATGATTGGAATGATGTACTTAGTTCTAACAGCCTTGTTAGCTCTAAATGTATCTAAACAAGTTCTGGACGCTTTTTCAAAAATTAATAATGGAATTGTTAAAACAACCAAAAATTTTAGTCTCAAAAATGATGATATATACAATGAGTTTAACTTAGCAGCCGAAACCAACCCTACTAAGGCTGGGCCTTGGAAAGAAAAAGCTTTTAGTATTAAATCTAAGTCAGATTCTATTGTTCAAATGATACAAAACTTAAAGTTTTCTTTAGTTATGTTAGCTGAAGATAAGGTTACATTAGAAGGTGAGAATTTAGATGCTGAAGGTAAACCACAACCTTTAAGAGATATTACATTTAATGAATTAACTGATTCACAAAAAAGTAAAAATATAATCAACATAAAGAAAAAGAAAGATCGATTAACTTCGGGAAATTTTCTTGTTAAAGAATCCAATGGACAAATTCTTGTCGACAAATTAGAGTCATTTAGAGATTATTCACTATCACTTATCGAAGATGATTTTTTAAAAAACGCAATTAGTGAAACTCTTAGTTTTGAAGTGGAAAAAGTTAATGTAGGAGCCAAAAAGTCTGATCAAACTTGGTTAGAAAGAAACTTTTTCGATATGCCATTAGTTGCAGCAGTTACACTCCTTTCTAAAGTTCAGACTGATGTTCGAAATACAGAGTCAGATGTTATTAGTTATCTTAAACAAGAAATTGATGCTGGTTCTTTAAAGTTTACCTCTGCTGATGCTATTCAAATTGCTAATTCAAACTATGTATTTTTAGGAGACTCTTTCAAAGCTGATGTTTTTCTTGCTGCAAAGGATACAACCCAAAATCCTTTAATATATGTTGGAGACTATGAAATCGATGAAGATGGAAAATACAAAATGATAGGCGATTATGACTCAATTTCTGTTGTTTCTGGAAAAGGAAAGTATGCTGTAAAGGCAAATTCAGAAGGATATAAAAAATGGGGTGGTCTTATTTCAATGAAGACTGAAGCAGGAACAAAACTTTATCCTTTTAATGGTGAATATCAAGTGGCAAGAGCAAGTTTAGTTGTTTCTCCTACAAAGATGAATGTATTTTACATCCTTGCTAGTCATCCATTAAAAGATGGCGCATTAGGAAATCCAATTGATGTCTCTGTGCCAGGTGTCCCCAAGGACAAGTTAAGTGTTAGTTGTAACAATGGAATTGTAAAGAAAGTTGGTGGAGGATGGGAAGTTTTCCCAAAAACTACTGGAAAAGCTAAAATTAGCGTCTCTGCTGAAATTGATGGCAAAAGAAGAAATATGGGCTCTTTGGAGTATAGAGTAATGAGAACTCCTAAGCCCGAACCAAAGTTTTTAGGGTCTATAAATCAAAAAGTCAAGAAAAGTCAGTTACTATCTTCTAATGCTAAGTTATATGCTGAATTAAGCAACTTTGTTTTTGATATTAAATACAGAATTACAGGCTTCTCTGTTGATGTAACTCAGCGTGGAGAACTAGTCACTAAATTTGCAAAGGGAAATAAAGTAACACCAGAAATGAAATCATTGTTTGAATCTCTGCAAGTTGGTTCAGTACTGTATTTTACTAACATAACTTGTAAAGGTCCCGATGGAGCGCCTAAATCGTTACCAGCGGTTAAATTAACAATAAATTAAAACCTAAATATTATGAAGAATTTAATTTTAGTTGTATCATTAATTTGTATTACAAATTTTTCGTTTGCACAAGATATTTTAGATGGCACACCTCGTGATGGAACTTATGACAAAGACATCAGAGATGGAGGTAAGGAAAGAATGATTCAAGATTATCAATACGTTCGAGAGGCTGATGTGATGTGGTCAACAAAGATTGAAAGGGTAATTGATTTAAGAGAAAAGATGAATCAAGTTTTCTATTATCCTTTGAGGCCAATAAATGACAGACAGAACTTAATTGACGTCTTGATGCAAGCTATTAATGAGGGAACGATTACTGCATATGGTAATGCTACCAATGATGATGAGTTTCAGTCTCCTATGTCTCGCTCAGAGGTGGATTTGATTGGTATTATGGAAGGTGAAAAAATGACTATTGAAGAGAAGTTTGATCCAGACAATCAAGAATATTATTTAGATACCACTTACAACATCTTTCAAAGACATGATGTGAAAAAATACAGAATTAAAGAAGAGTGGTTCTTTGATAAGCAACGTTCTGTAATGGAAGTTAGAATTATCGGTATTTGCCCAGTTATTGATAGAAAAAATGAAGATGGCGTTTATACTGGTGAAACTTCATTGTTTTGGGTTTATTTCCCTGAAGCTAGAAAAATTTTATCCAAATCTGAGGTATTTAATCACAGAAAGAATGATGCAGCTCGTCTAACCTATGATGATATATTTCATAAAAGATTTTTCAGTAGTAGAATTGTCAAAGAGTCTAATAAATATGACAGAAAAATATCTGAATATAAAGAAGGTATAGATGCGCTGTTAGAAGCTGAAAAGATTAAAGAAGAAATCTTTAACTTAGAACACGATCTTTGGGAATACTAGTTATTTATATTCCCTAGTAAATTTAAAAGTCTTCATTTGAAGACTTTTTTTAATATAAATAGGACTCTTTAAAATGAGTAATAAAATAGCAATTATTGGTTTGGGTTGCGTTGGAATCCCACTTGCTGTAGAATTTGGAAAATCAACACCTACAATTGGTCTGGATATTAAAGGAATCGTTAATGAACCCATTTGGAGACTCTAATGAAAAAGAATTTCGCATTAATAGGTGCAGCTGGATATATCGCTACACGACATATGAAAGCTATTAAAGATACTAGCAATAATTTAGTTGCTGCTTTAGATAGATTTGATAGCGTAGGAATTATTGATAGCTTTTTCCCTGATGCTCATTTTTTTACTGAACCAGAGCGATTCGATAGGCATATTTACAAACTCAAAAACTCATCTAACGCTATTGATTACGTCAGTATTTGCTCTCCAAACTACCTTCATGATGCTCACATAAGACTAGCTTTACGTAATGGTGCACATGCTATTTGTGAGAAACCATTGGTGTTGAACCCTTGGAACATAGATGCATTAGAGCAGGTTGAGAAGGATTACGGTAAAAAAATAAACAATATTTTACAACTTAGACTTCATCCATCTATTATAGCTCTTAAAGAGAAAGTGGATAATGGTCCAAAAGATAAAATATATCACATTGATTTAAGTTATCTAACCAGTAGAGGTAATTGGTATTTCACATCTTGGAAAGGTGACACTGCTAAATCTGGTGGTATTGCAACTAATATTGGAATTCATTTTTACGATATGCTAACTTGGATTTTTGGAGATGTTAAAAATAATGTTTGCCACTTATCTCAGGAGGACAGAGCCGCTGGATTTTTAGATTTGGAAAGAGCTCGAGTAAGATGGTTCCTAAGTGTAAACTATGACTTAATACCTGAACATATTAAAGAAATAGGACAAAGAACATATCGTTCAATTACCGTTGAAGGTGAAGAGATAGAGTTTAGCGGAGGTTTTACTGATTTACACACGAAAAGTTATGAAGCGATACTTGAAGGAAATGGTTTTGGTTTGTTAGAAGCTAAAACATCAATTGATATTGTTCACACCATTAGAAACACTGAGCCAATAGGTCTTAAGGGAGACTACCATCCATTTTGTAAATTATGAGTGTATTTATTCATCCTACATCCATTGTTGACGATAATGTTTCAATAGGTATTGATACCAAAGTTTGGCACTTTTCTCATATTCTTTCTGAAACTTCCATTGGTGAGCGATGTTCTTTTGGTCAAAATTGTGTGGTTGGTCCTAGAGTAAAAGTTGGTAATGGAGTAAAAGTTCAAAATAATATATCTATCTATGAAGGTGTCGAAATTGAAGACGATGTATTTTTAGGACCTTCTATGGTTTTTACGAATGTGATTAATCCTAGGAGTTTTATTGTTCGCAAGGAAGAATTTAAAAAGACACTACTAAAGAAAGGCTGTTCTGTTGGTGCGAATGCTACTATTGTCTGTGGATTAACTATCGGAGAGTACTCTCTCATAGGTGCTGGGACTGTAGTTACTCGTGATATAAAACCTTTTGAAATAGTGTACGGTGTGCCTGCTAAACATCAAGGTTGGGTTAGTGTAGCTGGTAATAGACTAAGTTTTAATGATAATAATATAGCTGAAGATTCGTTCGATAATAGTAAATACAAGCTTTCGAATAATACAGTTCAACTTATCTCATAATATGAAAATTCCTTTTATTGACTTACAATCGCAGTATCAATCCTATAAAGAAGAAATAGACACTGCTATACATACAGTTCTTGATTCCTCACAATACATAATGGGGCCATCTGTTAAAGAATTAGAATCTAATTTAGCAAAGTATACGGGCGCTAAGCATGCTATAGCTTGTGCTAGTGGTACAGATGCACTTTTAATTGCATTATTAGCTATTGGAATTAAACCAGGGGATGAAATTATTACGACACCATTTACTTTTATTGCTTCTAGTGAAGTGATTAGTTTATTGGGCGCTATTCCAGTTTTTGTTGATATAGAAGAAGATACATACAACATAAACGCATTTGAAATTGAAGACAAGATAACAGATAGAACTAAAGCTATTATGCCTGTTTCACTTTATGGTCAGACTGCTGATATGGATATGATTAATGATGTAGCATCGAGAAATAATTTGATAGTTATAGAAGATGCTGCCCAAAGTTTTGGAGCGTCTTATAAGGGTAAAAAAAGCTGTAACCTAAGTCACTTTGGTTGTACAAGTTTTTTTCCATCTAAACCCTTGGGTTGTTATGGAGATGGTGGTGCATTATTCACGAGTGATGATGAGCTTGCAGCCAAAGCAAGGCTATTTCTTGCTCACGGATCAAAGAAAAGGTATGTACACGAAGTAATAGGTGTAAATGGTAGAATGGATACTATTCAGGCAGCTGTTGTAGATGTTAAGTTGAAATACTTTGCTGATGAAGTTCAAAAAAGAGAAGACATAGGAAGTCGCTATATTGATTTATTAAAGGGTAAACAACTTAAACTGCCTGTGATTAGAGAAGGTAGAACAAGTGTCTATGCTCAATTTACATTACAATCTGAAAGAAGAGATGAATTAATTCAACTCTTGAGTGATAATGAAGTGCCAACAGCCATCCATTATCCAACACCATTGCATTTGCAAGAATGTTATCAATCATTAAATTATAAAGTTGGTGATTTTCCAATTTCAGAAAAGGCATCTAAAGAAGTTT
>CAJWHN010000021.1 GCA_913041085.1 uncultured Flavobacteriales bacterium
GAATAAAAAAAGCGGAAAACTATCTCAAAATGAGATGGATTCCGCTTTGGTGGGCAATGAGGGACTCGAACCCCCGACTTCCTCCTTGTAAGGGAGGCACTCTGAACCAACTGAGTTAATCGCCCAAAATTGGTTGGCAAATATAACGGATTTTGCTTCAATCACAAATTATATTCAAAAAAGTCTTATCATATTATCTCTGCGACTACAAAGGTGCTACCACCAATGAAAATCAAATCATTTTCTTTAGCTACCGATCTAGCACTTTTAAATGCATCGGCAACGGATTTGAAGCAATTTCCTGTCAATTGATGTTCTTGTACTTTTGTAAATAGTAAATCGACATGCATAGCACGAGGTATTTGGGCTTGACAGAAATAGTATTGGGCTTTTTTAGGCAATAGTTTTAAGATGCCATCTATAGATTTATCATTAACTACCCCAAAAACTATATGTAACTCATTATAGTTTGTCTTTTTAATTTGCTCAACTATAAGTTTTACTCCATCTTCATTATGCCCCGTATCGCAAATTATCGAGGGAGATTGACCCAAAGTCATCCACCTTCCTAATAAGGAGGTATTTTTCTGCACATTTTTAAATCCGTTTTCAATGTATTTATCTAAAATATTCCAAGCTTGAGTTCTTAAAATTTTGATAGCTGTGTAGGCCGTATTTTTATTTTCGTTTTGATAGTCCCCCTTTAAATCGCTCTCAATGTCGCAATTTTCTGCATAATATAACTTGGAATGATTGTCTTGGGCTATTTTATCAAAAATAGCTTCTGTTTGATGCTGTTTTCTGCCTATTAAGATAGGTGTACTAGGCTTTATTATTCCTCCTTTTTCTTTTGCAATTTTTTCGATGCTATCACCTAGCAATTCTGTGTGGTCTAAACCTATATTGGTAATAATTGATAATTCAGGTTGAATGATGTTAGTACTATCTAAACGCCCTCCTAAGCCGACTTCTATGATAGCTATATCAACTTTTTCTTTGGCGAAGTGATGAAAGGCTAATGCTACTGTCATTTCAAAAAATGACATGCCTATTTGACTAAACCAATCTTTGTTATCTGTTATAAATTGGATAACGCTTTCTTGTTTTATCATCTCGCCATTGATACGAATTCGTTCTCTGAAATCTTTGAGGTGGGGCGAGGTGTACAGGCCTGTCTTATAGCCAGCCTCTTGTAGCACTGATGCAAGTAAATGACTGGTAGAGCCTTTGCCATTGGTGCCGGCTATGTGTATTGATTTAAAATTTTGATGTGGATTTCCTAGTTTTTCAGTTGCTTGAATGATATTACCTATATCAGCTTTGTAAGCGATACTTCCAGTGCGTTGATATATCGGTAATTGGCTAAACAACCAATCCAAACATTGCTGATAAGTCATTAGTTCAGCTTGAAGTTGTAAATGATTGTTCCTACCTGAATCTCAGGAGCTATAGTATTAGCTTCAAAAGTAGTTTTAAGGGCAGCCTCTTTAGCTTTAGAATATAGGTAGGCATTAGTAGTTGTAGAGCCTTTAGCACCAGGCGTTGCACTGATAACTTTACCATTTCTATCTACTCGAATAGTCACGACGACCTTACCTTGTTGCTGGGAATCGTAATTTGGCTTTTTAATTTCTGCGATAGTTCTACCGCCTAGCTGATAGGCGATGCCATTTGTACCAATACCACCACTAGTGTAAGTATTTGAATTTGGATCACCATCTTGGCTGCCCTGATCTCCTTGTCCTTCACTTCTTCCTTGACTATTACTATTATTTTGCTTTTTTCCAGGGTAAAGTGCTTTTGTATTGACCATAGGCTCGGGCTTTTTCTCCTCAATCTTTTTTACTTCTTTCGGTTCCTCTATCTGTTCTTTAAGTTTGGTTGTAGGTGTTTCTTCAATATCCTGAGTGCTAATATCTTCAACGACAGGATTATTATTGACTATCTTTTGAGGAGTTATTTCTTGTTCTTCGACAATCTGCTCTGGTTGTTCTGAGCCACTTCCAAAGTCTTGATAACCAAAATTAATAGTAATACCTTCTTCAGGAGGAGGTGGTATTTGATAGGTCAATCCCATAAAAATGAAACACAAAAGCAAACCGATATGAAACAAAACTGTTCCAATGATTGCTTTGCGTCTATTTTTTGTTGGTTTTATCATTATTTTGGATTTGTAGCAAGTACTACTTTGTACTTATTTCGATAAGCGATATCCATTACTTTTACAGCAAACTCTATATCAACCGTTTTATCTGCATGTAGAACAATGGCGGGTTCTTGTTCGTTAGCTAGACGTTGTTTTAGTTGATTTTCTAGTTGGTCAAAAGGAAATTTTTGGTCTTCAATATAGTACTCTATTTCTGGGGTAATAGATACAGAAATCGTTTGTTTTTCTAGAGTTCTTGCTTTACTATTAGGTAACAATAGCTTGAGCGCATTGGGGCTAACTAGCGTAGAGGTAAGCATAAAAAAGATAAGTAATAAGAATACGATGTCTGTCATAGAAGACATACTGAAGTTAGCACTTACCTTATTTTTACTTCTTAAACTCATTTGTTATTGTGTAATAAATCCATAAAGTCAGTGGTGGTTGTTTCTAACAAGAAGACCACCTTTTCTACTTTGGTTACTAATAGGTTGTAGGCAATGTAAGCAATAATACCTACCACTAAACCAGCTACTGTTGTTACCATAGCTGTATAAATACCTTTGGATAGCATTTCAATATCAATATTTCCTCCTGCGCTTGCCATTTCGTGAAATGCCACAATCATGCCAATTACTGTTCCTAAGAATCCAATCATGGGTGCTGCACCCGAAATGGTAGCTAGGTTAGCTAAATTATTTTCTAAAACATAGACTTCTAGCTTACCTTGATTTTCAATAGCAGAAGAAATATCAGTCATGGGTTTATCAATTCGGTCAATGCCTTTTTCTAACATTCTAGAAATAGAACTATCAGTATTTTTACAAAGAGTTTTAGCAGCTTTTATGTCTTTATCTTGAACATAATTTTTAATACTATTTAAAAAGCTTGAGTCTATCTTTCTAGCCTTATTGAGTGTGGTGTATCGTTCAATAAATAGATATACGGAAATCACGGACAAGATACCTAAGGTTATCATAATGATATTACCTCCAGTACCGCCACTGCTGATAAGCTCTAGTATAGAAAGTGTTTTTTCTTCTACCAATTCACCTTCCATAGCCGTAGTTGATAGGCTATCGCTGAGTGTATTGATTTGTAATAAAAGTGATTTCATATCTGTATTTTTTAGAGAACGTTAGTCCAGTATGTCTTATTGCATAAGTATGTAGGTTATAGCACCAGCAATATATCCTATAAATGCTAAAAAACTTATTTTTTTGACATACCAAATGAAGTCGATTTTTAGAATACCCATTACGGCTACACCAGCAGCAGAACCTATTATAAGGACACTACCTCCTGTTCCAGCACAATAGGCTAAGAATTCCCAAAATGTTCCGTCTACAGCAAAAACACCAGTTCCAATTTCATACATACCCATGGCACCAGCTACTAATGGAACATTATCTACTATGGCTGACAATAATCCAATGATGATATTTATGGCATAAATATTCCCATCAAAAGTATTATCTAAAATTACGGCCATATCGTTCAAGTGTCCCATACTTTGTAGAGATGCTACAGCCAATAAAATTCCTAAGAAGAAAAATATAGTAGGAACATCAATTTTTTTTAAAACGCCGATTACAGTCAAGTCAGACTTAGCTTCGTAGTTTTTACTTCTATGCAAAAGTTCTGTAGTGAGCCACATTACTCCTAAACTTAATAGGATTCCAATGTAAGGTGGTAGTTGAGTTACAGTTTTAAAAACAGGCACAAATAATAATCCAGCAACACCTAAAAAGAAAATGAATTTTCTTTCAAATGGAGTGGTAGGGTTCATAATGTGCTCTAAGGCTTCACTATCTGAGGGTCTTTGAATATTACCTTTGAGTTTAAACGTTATGTATATCAATGGAACAATCATACAAACTATTGAAGGAACTATTACAGATGTAATAATATTGACCGCTGTTACTTGCCCTCCAATCCATAACATAATTGTTGTTATATCACCAATCGGTGACCAAGCTCCACCAGCATTGGCTGAAATGATTATCATACCAGCAAATAGCCATAAATCTTTTTTGTCTTCAATGAGTTTTGTTAAGAGTGCAGACATAACAATAGCCGTAGTTAAGTTATCTAGTGTTGCTGAAAAGAAGAATGACAAAATGCACAGAATCCACATTAACTTAACTTTATTATTGGTCTTGATTCGGTCAGTAATTACTGAAAACCCTTGATGAGCATCTACCAATTCGACTATAGTCATTGCTCCTAAAAGAAAGAATAGAATTTGTCCTATTTCTGCTATATGATGTGACAATTCATAAAGCACAAAATTCTTTTTGACATAATCTATATTTTGAGCAATAAACTCACTAGTGTAGTTGAGGTCTTTTGTTTGGAAGTAGGTTAAGAATTTACCAAAATTATCGGAGTTGATATCAATTTCAAACAAGCCAAATGCAAAAATAGCCCAGCATAGTGAACCAGCAATTAAAGCGGATGCCGCCTTGTCTATTTTAAGGTTGTGTTCAAAAGCAATTAGCGTATACCCTAAGATAAAAACGACTAACATTGAAAGGTAAATCATTGATTATATTTTTGTAAATTTATTTTTGCAAATATACTGTTGTAGATGGAAATGCAAACTCACAATCATTATTCTTTACTATTTCCATAATTTTAAAGTTGATATCCTCTTTGACATCTATGAAATCGTCCCATTTTGTCGAATTAACGTAGTATAAAACCATAATGTCTAGTGAACTTGCTCCAAACTCTTGGAATTTTACTCTTCCTTCTTGGTCAGTTCTGGGATGTTCGTTTATTAATATTTCGATTTCCTTGACTACTTTTTTCATTTGGTCAATAGTGGTATCATAGGTTAGACCTATGTAGAATCTTGCTCGTCTAACTTTTCTTTTACCTAGATTGTCCAGTTCAGCAGATATCATATTTTTATTGGGAACAGTGACAATACTTTTGTCAAAAGTACGAATACGAGTTGAGCGAAAGCCTACTTTTTCGACTGTACCCGTAATACTTCCCGTAGATACCAAGTCACCGACTAAAAAGGGTTTGTCAAAAAATATGGTAAATGAGCCTAATAGGTTTTCTAAACTTTCCTTAGAGGCCATTGCTATTGCTATACCTCCTATACCAACACCAGCGGCTAAGGCAGTAACGTCAACATCAAAGATTTTACTTAATATTACAAAGAACAAAACAATATAAACGGCAATTTTACCCAATTCAATAACAAAAGGAATCAATTGGTCGTCCATTTTACTTTCTGTATCGTTAGCCCTATTTAGAAAAACAATCCCAAAATAATCGACAAAACGTAATGCAATTTTAGAAACAGCAAACAATACGATTATGTTAAAGGTTTTAGCTAGGATTAGACTGATATTAAAGTTTTTAGTTTCAAAGTTCAGCTCTTGTGGAAATGCAATGTTAAGTGAGCCTAAATAAATCAACATTAGCAATACAAAAAAGCCTATTGGTTTTATTAGTAATTCATCAAAGGTCTTAATATCTATAGATTTATCTCTGTTGAGTACTCTATACATGATATGGCTGAGGTATTTGGATATAATACGCTTAAAAAGTAGTCCGAATAGTACAAAGCCTAAAAACCAGCAATAATTTTCTAATGAATTACTTAAAAATTGTTGGTGTAAAATTTCTTGAAAGTCCATTGGTTAAATGAGTTGGTTAAGTGCGATTTCAAAGGCAGTTTTTGAAATGTCTGTCTTTGATGAATTAATTTGGTGTGTTTCTTTCAAGGCTTTCATTATGGTTGCTGAGGTATCTTCGAAAATAGCTGTATCAGTCATTTCACTATTTGGGTTCATGAGGTAGGCAAAAACTCTAGCCATACCACAGTTGGCGATGAAGTCAGGTAAAACACTTACTCTTTCATCTGCAAATTCTCCGATGCTACCAAAGAATATTTCTTCGTCGGCAAATGGCACATTAGCACCGCAAGAGATAACATCTAATTCTCCAGCAATCATACGTTCTAAATGGTCTTTTTTAATTAGTCTTGAAGCTGCTGCAGGAATAAATACATCAACTTTCATGTCCCATATTTTAGCGTTAACCTCATCAAAGGGTAGCATATGCTCAGCGTTTAGCTTATTGCCTTTTTTATTTATGAACAACTGACGAATTTCTTCGAAAGTAAAGCCGTTTTCATTTATTAGCCCTCCTTCTTGGTCAATGATGCCAATAATTTTAGCTCCTAATGCTGCTTGATAAAAGGCTGCCGCAGAGCCCACATTTCCCCAACCTTGAATGATTACCCTTTTGTCATTTAAATCTTCATTGTGAAGACGGTAAAAGTGATTTACTGCTTCTGACACTCCGTAGCCAGTAATCATGTCAGCAACGGTATATTTTTTTGATACTTCTGGAGTTAGGCTAGGCTCGGTAATTTCTAGCAAGACTCCATCTTGTAGTTGTTTGATTATGGTTTTTTTCTGTTCTGAAGAAGGTTTGAAGTGACCGTTAAATACACCTTCTTGTGGGTGATCTACACCAAGATTTAGGGTAATGGGAATGACTTCATGTATTTCATCAACATTTAAGTCGCCTCCAGTACCGTAGTAATTTTTTAGTAGGGGAGTAATGGCAGCATACCATCGTTTTAAAACGCCTTCTTTTCTAGGGTCTTTGGGGTCAAAGTTTATACCAGATTTAGCTCCGCCAATCGCTGGTCCAGCGACTGTAAACTTAACTTCCATGGTTTTAGCAAGAGAAACAACTTCATGTTTGTTAAGTCCTTTTCTCATTCGCGTGCCACCACCTGCGGCACCACCTCGAAGTGAATTTATTACGACCCAGCCTTCAGCTTCAGTTTGGCTGTCACTCCATTCAAAAACAACCTCGGGTTTTTTGTTTTCGTATGCGTCTAATAATTTTTTCATTGAAAGTAAATTTCAGCAAAAGTAATTAATTATTAGGCAAAGTACTTACCTACGATGGAATTCCTTTTTGCACCCGTTACTGATGCTAAGCAATTAATTTGATTTTCTCTATTGAGGACACCTAAAAATCCAAATATCAAGGCTTCTTTATATTCTATAAGTTTTTTATTACCTAAGATGAAATTAGCTTGAGAATTTGCCACAATCCTTTGCATAAGAAAAGTGTTCAATGCACCACCTCCTGTTACTAGACAATGGCCAGATTTGATGCAATCAGCAATTTGAATAGCTATGTGTTCAACCACTGTTCGCATAATATTAGAGGTACTGTCGTTATATTTTTTTAGCATAGGTATAAAATTTAATTCTAGCCATTCTTTACCTAAAGACTTCGGCGGTAATTGTTGGTAGTAGTTGATGGCGTTTAGTTCCTTCAAGAGTTCATTATTTATACTTCCCGTTTTGGCTATTTGCCCTTCATTATCGTATTCCTCACCTAATTTATGGGCATATTCATTAAGAACGATGTTTACAGGGCATATATCATAGGCTTGTCTCAATCCGTCATTGTTAAATGAAAAATTGCTGAATCCACCTAAGTTCAGACAATATTCGTACTCACTAAAAAGTAATTCATCTCCAATTGGCACTAGAGGAGCACCCTGGCCGCCAAGCTCTACATCTAGAGTCCTAAAATCATAAACTACGGGAATGTTCAATTGTGTATTTATAATTTTTCCATCTCCAATTTGTAGTGTGATGCCTTTTTCGGGCTGATGTAAAACGGTATGTCCATGCGAACAGATTAAATCCACTTGCAAGTTATGTTTAAGAATAAAATCGCTTAATAATTGGGATAGATAAATAGCATATCGTTGGCTAGACTCTTGTATTTCAGATAGGGGTCTAAGGTGTAATTCTTTCAGTTCTTTTTGCCATTTTTCATCATAAGGAATCGTTTGACATACGCCTAATTGATATTGCCAACTTTTGTCGTGATAAAAGCTAACAAAAGCAAGGTCCACTCCATCTAAAGAAGTCCCTGACATTAGACCAATCACATTGTGTTGTTTGTAAAAGCCCATACTATTATTTAAAATACTATTTTTGAGCTCAAATTTAAACTAACTATACAAATGAACTTTAATTTAACTGAAGAACATATCATGATTCGTGATGCGGCTAGAGATTTTGCGAAGACAGAATTGCTGCCAGGAGTTATTGAAAGAGATGAAAATCAAGCTTTTCCTACTGAACAAATTAAGAAATTAGGTGAATTGGGTTTTATGGGTATGATGGTTGACCCCAAGTATGGTGGTGCTGGTATGGATACCATTTCTTATGTTTTGGCAATGGAAGAACTTTCCAAAGTTGATGCTTCAGCATCAGTAGTTGTTTCCGTTAATAATTCTTTGGTATGTTGGGGATTAGAAAAATACGGAACAGAAGAACAAAAACAAAAGTATTTAGTTCCTTTAGCAAAAGGTGAAATTATTGGTGCTTTTTGTCTTTCAGAGCCAGAGGCAGGTAGTGATGCTACTTCTCAGCAAACTACGGCAGTTGATATGGGTGACCATTACCTACTAAACGGCACTAAAAATTGGATTACAAATGGTAATACTGCATCTGTTTATTTAGTTATTGCTCAAACAAATCCTGAGAAAGGACATCGTGGCATTAATGCGCTTATTGTTGAGAAAGGTATGCCAGGCTTTGAGGTTGGTTTGAAGGAAAATAAATTAGGTATTAGAGGTTCAGATACTCACTCACTATTGTTTAATGATGTTAAAGTGCCTAAAGAAAATAGAATAGGGGAAGATGGGTTTGGTTTTAAATTTGCTATGTCTACACTTTCTGGTGGAAGAATAGGTATTGCCGCACAAGCTTTAGGTATTGCTTCTGGAGCGTACGAATTATCTTTAGAGTACTCAAAGCAACGTAAAGCATTTGGTAAAGCAATTAGTGAGCATCAAGCTGTTGCTTTTAAACTTGCTGATATGGCTACCGAAATTGAGGCCGCCCGATTGTTATGCCTAAAATCGGCATGGCTAAAAGACAATAAAATGAATTTTGATAAAGAAAGTGCTATGGCTAAGGTTTTTGCGTCCGAAGTAGCTATGAAAACTACTACAGAGGCTGTTCAAATACATGGTGGTTATGGTTTTGTTAAAGAATATCATGTTGAACGTTTAATGAGAGACGCTAAAATCACTCAAATTTATGAAGGGACATCGGAAATTCAACGTATTGTAATATCTCGCTCTGTCCTCAAATAAACATTTTATTATATTTATAAAAAATTATAGTTTCATTATGAAGAAAATATTAATTCTATTAATTGGCTTAGTTTCATTGACTATTCATGCACAAACTGTTGAGCAGATGAATAAGTATATGAGGTTTGTGCCTTCCAATATGAAAGCTTCTGATATTAATCCTTCAGACATCCCTAGTGAAGATATTTTAAGACAAATGGGTCTTTCAGAGGAAGAAATTAGTGAAGCTATGGATTACAAATACCAAAGAGGGAAGTATAATCCTAATTATATTGATACGACAGGTGCTGAAACTACTTTAGTGCAGTCGGATTTATTCTATGGTTCAATGAATGATTCTCTATTTGATTTGAACGACTCCATTATTTATCCTTCAGCCAAAATCTATGGTCAAGATTTTTTCAGAAATAACTCGATTTCTTTCTTTTCAAGAGCCTATGATAATCAAGCGCCAGATAATTATCTTTTGGGTGAAAATGATGAGTTAACCATTTCCATTTGGGGACTTGCTGAACACAGCGAGGTCGTTACAGTTAGTGAAAGTGGATATATCAATTCTCGTATTGCAGGACGAATTTATGTAGGTTCTAAAAATCTTAAGACGGTTAAATCCTTAGTTAGAAATCGTATGAATTCCTTTTTTGATTTAAAGAAGTCCCAATTCGATTTGACATTAAATTACTCTAGAGTCATTTCTGTAAATATTATTGGAGAAGTCTTTAATCCAGGTTCTTATTCTATTCCAGCTACAAATACTGCATTCAATGCATTAGTGGCAGCAGGAGGCCCTAGTCAAATTGGCTCGGTCAGAAACATTTACTTGATGAGAGATGGTAAAACTATAGATTCATTAGATGTCTATAAATTTTTATTCGACCCGAGTACTTCTCAAGATTTGTTTATGCAGAACAACGATTACCTTTATGTTCCAGTAGCTGCCAATGTAGTTGATTTAAAAGGCGAAGTTAATAGACCTTATACTTACGAAGTTAAATCTGGCGATAAGTTGATAGACATGATAAAATATGCTGGAGGATTTACCAAAATGGCTTATAGAAATGGTATAACAATTAAAAGAATAGATAATAATTCTGTTAAAACTATTACTGTTGACGAAGTTGGAGCTGATAATTTGAACTTGATTAATGGTGACGAAATTTTAGTAAATAGCATTCAAGGTATACCAACAGATTTGGTATATATAAATTCATCGACTGGTGTTTCTGGAGAGTATCAATTCTCCGAAGGTGAACGAGTGTACGATATGGTTTTGAAGTCTAATTCATTTTCAGATGATTTATTTTTGGAGTCAGCTTATTTAGTCAGAACTTCTGAAGACTATACCAAGGACTATATTATTCTAAACATTGCAGAAATTGTTCAAGAGCCAACTTCAGAATCTAATATTCTAATTCAAGAGTATGATGAGATATTTTTCTTATCCAAGAGAGATTATATGGACGATTTTGAGCTTACAATTTCTGGTGCTGTAAGATTACCTAATACTTTTTCTTTTGGAGAGGGCATTACCTTAGCTGATGTATTAATTATGGCTGGTGGTTTGGCACAAGAGGCTTCTGGTGCTAAAATTGACATTTCAAGGATAGTAGATTATGATGCAGAAACAAATCAAATTAAGTCTAAAAGAACCTTAGTACGTTCATTTGGCATTTCAAATGATGGAGATTTAAGTGATGAGGCTCTGAATTTTCCTTTAGAGCCCTACGACCAAGTTGCAGTTAGAGTTAATCCAGATTTTCAAGAAGTAAGAGCCGTCGTGCTAACGGGAGAGGTGCAATTTCCAGGTGTCTATTCCTTATTGTCTAAAGACGAAACTATAGCTGAAGTTATAAACCGTGCTGGCGGGTTGAAAAGTAGTGCTGATATGAGTGCTGTGAAAATGTATCGCAATATGAAAGTTGAAGAAAGTCCAGATAATGAGATAGACTTTTTCGAAGATGATGAAGAAATTGTAAATGGCTTTTTCTCGGACGGAGAATTCGTTCAAATTGTTCCTTTGAATGATGAAAAGGATAAAATCAACAAAATAGAAAAATCTTATATTGAGAAATATATTCCTGTTCATTTGGAGTTAAAGAAAGCAATGAAGTATGACAATTCGAAATATAATATTGTTCTTAATGATAGGGATAGTATCCATATTTCAGCGAAACAAGACTTAATTACAATAACTGGCGCGCTTTCTAATTTTGACCAAACCTCTATTTCTGTACCACATTTGGAAAGAAGAGCTAACTACTACATCAATAATTATGCTGGAGGTTTTACAAAACATAATGTAAAGGAAAATACCTTGGTTATATCGCCTTCTGGAAAAGTTGCTAAAGCAAAAGACTTTGGTTTATTTATATTATACCCACGAGTAGAGATGGGCTCAACTATTAAATTGACAGAAGACATAAAAATCAAACGTCAAAAACCTGAGCCTGTAGATTGGACTAAGGTCTTAGAAAGTACAGTGACTAAGATTTCAGCCTTAGCTTCTTTATATATTCTTTACCTTTCAAGACAACAATAAGCATATGAGTAATTCAACTACACATCATGATGATATAAGACTGAAGGATGTTATTTTAAAGCTGATTAGCATCAAGCAATTATTGTGGCAAAAAAAGCTCAAGATTATTGTCTTCTCAGTTATTTTCGGTCTTTTAGGAAGTGTTTATGCATACTTTAAGAAAGAAACCTATGAGGCTCATCTGACTTTTGTTATTGATGAAAGTCAAGAATCAGGTGGTTTAGGAGCTATTTCTGGTATGGCTAGTCAGTTTGGGTTTAATTTGGGAGGTGCTTCTAATGGTACATTTAGCCAAACTAATATTCAAGAAATCATTACTTCTAGAAGAGTTGTTGAAGAAGCACTTTTAAAAAGAGGTATTATAGATGGTGAGGAGGATTTATTGATAAATCATCATATAGTTTTTAATAACTTAAGAAAAAAATGGAAGGGTACAAACATTGAGAATTTATACTTTACTTCTAATAGAGAAGAGTTCACCTTACAGCACGATAGTATTATTGGCTTAGCTTTCTTTAATCTTACTAATGGTAATATTTCTACTAGTATTGAGGATGAAAGCAATATTGTTAAAATTTCTTGTGTTTCAAAAAATGAAGATTTTGCCAAGTTGATGATTGAGTCTTTGGCACATAAACTAGAAGAGTACTATACTATTTTTCAAACTGCTAAGTCTAAAAATACTTTAGATTTTCTGTCGTTTAGAGCAGACTCTGTTCTTCTTGAATTAAAAAATGCTGAATACAGATATGCTTCTTATAAAGACGCCAATTTTGGAGTTCAACGTGCTAAAGGTTTACTTGAAGAAATTCGATTGAAAAGAGATGTTGAGATTTTAAATATTATGTATGGAGAAATAGTTAAAAATTTAGAAATCTCAAAATTTACTCTTTTAAATAATAAGCCGCTATTAAACATTATTGACTCGCCAACTTTACCATTAAAGGTCAATAAATTATCAATAGTATTAGCGTTTATTTTATTTTCAATATTAGGTTTGGTAATATATTCTTTTATACTAATAATCAAACAGATAATTAATGCTGAGATGAGTTAAAGTGCTTCTTTTAGCATTTCAAGTTTTATTCCTCTTGAACCTTTAAGTAGTATGAACATATCTTCGATTGGGTTTTCTTCAATCCATTTGAGTGCATCTTCACTATTAAAGAAGTGAACAAAATTATGCCGACATCTATTGAACTCCTGACCAACTAGTATAGCCTTTTGATTATTTTGAGATAATTCATCAATAATAGATTGGTGTTCAACTAAAGAGTTTTCGCCAAGTTCAAGCATATCGCCTAAAATGAACAGCTTTTTTTTGTGGTTTACTTTTTGAAAAGCTTTTATAGCCTCCGACATACTACTAGGGTTAGCATTATAAGCATCTAAAACAATAGTATTTCGGCTTGTTTCCAATAGCTGTGAGCGATTATTAGATGGGGTATAGCTTTCTATAGCTTCTTTTGTCTTTTCTAAACTTACACCAAAATAATGTCCAATTTCACAAGCTGCCAGAATATTAGTTCTGTTGTAATCTCCTATTAACTGAGAAGAAATTAGAGAGCTATTAAATATAACCTCAGCAAATGGCGAATTACTTTGCTCTTGTTCTTTTCTATTATATATAACACGCTCAGTGTTTTCTGAGATAGACATTAGCAATTTGTCATTAGCATTGACAAATAAAGTACCATCATTGACATCTATATGGTCGTATAGTTCTTTTTTAGCCTTTATAACGCCTTCTACACTGCCAAAGCCTTCTAAGTGTGCTTTACCAATATTAGTGATGATGCCAAAATTAACTTGAGCTAATCCGCATAAAAATTTAATTTCATGTATATGGTTAGCTCCCATTTCAACTATCAAAAATTCTGTGTCTAGTTTTGCACTAAGTAATGTCAAGGGTACGCCAATATGGTTGTTGAAATTGCCCTTGGTTGCAACAGTTTTGAATTTCTTTTCAATGACTGCTGTTATCAGTTCTTTGGTGGTAGTTTTTCCATTAGTGCCAGTAATTCCTAAAACGGGGCAATTTAACTGCTTCCTATGGTATTTGCTAAGTTCTTGCAAACAAGATAATACATCATCTACTAGTATGTATTTTTCATTCAGACAATATGCTTGATTATCAATAACAGCAAAACTAGCTCCTTTATCAATAGCACTTTTTGCATATTTATTACCGTCGAAATAATTTCCTTTAAGAGCAAAAAAGATACTATTTAACTCAATTTGCCTTGAGTCAGTTGTGAATCCAGATGACTTTAAGAATAGGTTATGTAGCTCCTTTATATTCATACCAAAAAAAACCCCAATAAATTGGGGTTTAATTAAAATTACTTTTTATCGTAATAGCCGTTATTCTTGTTCCAATCAACGGGTCTACGTCTATTTTCTTTGAGGTTACTTGTTGGAGGGCCTAACCTATCCATTGCACATCTAAAGCCTATGTAACTTGTCGATTGCTTTTGGTCAAGGAATCGTCTTGTTCCAGGCACCATCCAATACGCTCTATCTTTGTATGAACCACCTTTATAAACTCTAGTTTGATCAGAAATTAGAGAGGTATTATTAAGTTCATAAACTTGGTTAGTTGCATTTTCCTCAGAGTCTTGCAGCCAGTCACTAGCTGGAGCATTCACTTTAGAATCATAATCGCCATCTAAATAGTTGATATTATCAGATTTGCTATAGTTTCTTCTGTTAAGGTTTTCCTCAACAGTAACATTTCTTTTTATAATATTTCCTAATGTATCTTTTTCTACAATAAAACGATCTTCATCTCTTTCCCAAGTTTCGAATACATTACCTCTGAATGGATTCATATCAGTAGTATTTGGGTCTACAAGTGGTCTGTAGATATCCATAACCCATTCTGATACATTACCAGCCATATTGTACAAGCCATATTCATTTGGCCAGTAGCTAATTACAGGTGCTGTTTTATCAGCGTTATCATTTAGCCTACCTGCTGTACCCATATTATCACCACGTCCTCTTTTGAAGTTAGCAACAATTTCGCCTTTATTTCTTTTAGATGGGTTTCTTACACCATCGCCATTCCAAGGATACAATTTTCTTTCAGAAACATTTTCTTGCTCTGTGTTACCAACTAATGCTAAAGCTGCAAATTCCCACTCAGCTTCCGTTGGCAATCTAAATCTTGGTAAAAGAATACCATCTGATTCTTGTACGTTTCTAATAGCATTTTTGTCTTTACCAGCTTTCTTATCATAAGAATGTACACCTAACTTTAGGTTAGGAAGTTGTCTTCTTATTCTACCTTCATATTGCCCCATTTTATAGGCATCTGTTTTGAAGACGTTTTCATCAACTTGCTCTGGGTCTTCCCATAAATACCCATTATCGATAAGTATTCTTTCATTAACTCTGTCCGTTCTCCACGCACAATAATCAACCGCTTGCTCCCAGCTAATACCAACAACAGGATATTGGTTAAAAGCAGGGTGACGTAAATAGCTTTCTACGTATGGTTCGTTAAAAGATAATTTATCCCTCCATACATTAGTATCAGGAAGTGCTTTCCAATAAATTTCAGGATAAGAACCGTTGTCATAATTAGAGCCATAAACTCTTTCTATCCAAAATAAATATTCTAAATAGTCAATATTTCTTACTTCCGTTTCATCCATATAGAATGAAGATACGGTAACAGTTTTAGGAACATTATTCCAATCGTATTGTACGTCTTGTTCAACACGTCCCATTGTAAATGAACCACCCTCTATAAATGCCATTCCATTAGGTGTGACTTGCTCAGTATAGTTAGTTGAGACTTCAAATCCTCCATGTTTTGGGTCATTATAGTTCCAACCAGTTGTTTTTGATTTTTCCTTACTACATCCGAAGATTAAAGCTAGGGAAAGAACGAGTAAAATTTGATTTTTCATAATTTAAATGGTTTTCTGAGTATTTCTAAAACTAAAAGTTAGGGCAATTTATTGTTTCAAATGCTTTGCCTTTATATCTGCAAGGTAGTTTGTATGCAAAAGATAATTCATGAGCACCTTGTGTATTACTGTTATTTAAGTCTGATATTGTTACATCGTAGCTATAGCCAAACTTCCAAGATGCTTGTTCAATTCCTAGAAGAACAATAAAAGCATCAAAATTTTCAGCACTTTGTCTTAGCCATAAACCACCAACAATAGGTCCTTTTAAGACATACACTCCATAATTCAACTGCATAAAGTCTTGTTGTTTTTGAAATAACAAGTTAGGAGAAAGGACTGCAGCATTTTTTGGTCTACTACCAGAATTAGTCCTGTATGTTCCAAATCTATTCAATGGGAATGATGCTCCTATATTTGCCGTTATTTTCATAGGCAATCTACTTTCGCCAATAAAGCCTTGATCTGGCATTGTAATGTGATGAGCTGCAAAGCCAAAGTAGTAATCAAATTGATTATTGGCATTTCCGAAGCCCATAAAACCTGCTGCAAAATCAGTAAATCCTTTAGAGTTGGCATAGTTTACTATATCTTCATTGGTAGGATAGATAAATCCTTGAACAGGGTCAATCATATCACCAAAAGTAAGATTTTGCCAATCGATACCTAATTGTCTGTATGCAGCTTCAAAACCAGCATTTATAGAAAGCTTTTTATTTACTTTCAATCTGTAGGCGTAAGTAGCACTTATGTGAGTGGTGTTTAAGTTTCCAGCACCAGCAACGTCTTTGGCTACAGCAAATCCTAATCCACCACCAAGTTTATCTACATATTGGTCATAAGATGCACTATATGTGACATAGGTTTTACCGATACCAGGCCATTGATTTCTGTGATTTAGACTGATACGGGGACATATGTTAGTTCCTGCCATTGCAGGGTTAAGATACAAGGGATTAGCGAAAAATTGGCTAAAAGCAGGGTCTTGTGCCTTTACCTCATTAGTGAAGCCAATTAGTAGCGATATACTTAGTAAGAATAAAATCTTCTTCATCGTGGATCGTGATTTTAGTAGCTAACAAAAATAAAAAAATATTCTTACAACTATCAATTTATCTTACTGAATAGATAATATAAATATTCTCCTTACGTTTCAGAGGTGTCATTTAATTCAATTTATTGATGTAATTTACATACATATAAGCTAACTTTGAACTTCATTTTTAAATATGAATTATTTCTTCATAATTACGTTTTTGTTGTTAATGTATTTTAACGTTAATGGACAACAATCACAATACCATTTTATAGATTATAAATGGCAAAATGGTGCTGTAACTGTTAATTATTCCAAGTCTCATCATTTAAGTTTTGAATTTCAAACATCGGATTACCTTTCTAAAAAAGATATAAGTATTATCAATCCAGTTTATATTCCCTGTGATTCTTCTGAAATAAATTACATTAAAAATTTTCTGATTGATTCAATTCCACATCTAAGTTATCAAAGTGGAATAAATCGAAAACAGCTTATTATTAGAGGGGAAGTCTTTCCTTTTATATTAAAAGATGATCTTTATCAAAAATTAATTTTTGCTGAATTACAACTAATTACAACACCCTCTTTGACTGCTCGAAAATCAAACGCTACTATTGAACACTCTGTCCTTTCAAGTGGTAATTGGTATAAGTTTGCTTTAAATACAGATGGAATTTACAGATTGTCTTTTCAAGATTTGCAAAATCTTGGCATGAATGTTTCGAATTTAAATCCTCAGAATTTGAGAATTTATGGTCACCCTGGAGGATTATTGCCCATAGAAAATTCTTCCAACCGAGCTGTTGATTTACAAGAGTTAGCCATTCAAGTTGTAGGTCAATCTGACGGTAGTTTTGATGAAAATGACTACATTTTATTTTTTGGACAGTCACCAAATCAATGGGTTCTAAATAGCTCTGGTTTATTCAGCCGTCAACAGCATTATTATGATGATAATACCTACTATTTTATTACTGCTGATATCGGAGAAGGCAAGCGTGTAGAGTCTTTTCAATCGCTATCTTCTGCTGATAATGTTATTAGTACTTTCAATGATTATCAAATTCACGAAAAAGAAGAAGTTAATTTTATCAAATCTGGCCAAAATTGGTATGGAGATGTTTTCGATTTGGTTGATAGTAAATCTTTCAATTTCAGTTTTCCTAATAGGGTAGGTGACGCCAATTTAAAAGTAGCTTTAGCTGCTAATTCGCCTTCGCCATTCAACTCTAATTTTACCATTAATGCTTCGGGAATGTCAAGTCAGACTACCTCTATTTCTGGAATAAGTGGCAGTTACAACAAAGCCAATCTTAAAGTTTTCGAAAACCCCCTATCTCCTTCAGGGGATAATATACAACTAACACTTGATTTTAGTAGTTCATCGCCTTCTGGAAAAGGCTGGATTGATTATATAGAAATTAATGCTGAAAGGGACTTAAAAATGTATGGTAGTCAAATGTCTTTTAGGTCTTTGGCTTCTGTTCAATCAAATTCTGTAAGTGAATTTCAACTCTCTAACACCAATTCATCAACAAGAATATGGGACGTTACACAAGCACTAAACCCTCAATCTATTATTGGGCAAAGTTCAGCTTCTGTGCTTTCCTTTAAAATCCCAACTGATACTTTAAGACAATTTATAGCATTTAATGGGGGATACTTATCTGCTAACCTATTAGCAAAAGTCGATAATCAAGATTTGCATGCCTTGAGAGATGTTGATTATTTAATTGTGTCGCACCCAACGTTTTTGGAACAAGCCAATAGACTAGCAACTTTTCACGAAAGTCAAGGTTTAAACGTTGAGGTGGTAAGCCCTCAACAGATTTACAACGAGTTTTCCTCTGGTAGTCAAGATGTATCGGCTATACGAGACTTTGCTAAAATGCTATACGACCAAGACCATCCATTGAGGTATTTGTTGTTATTTGGGGACGCTTCTTATGACCCAAAGAATAGACTCTCCAATAACACCAATTATATAGTTTCTTATCAGTCGTCTAATTCTACCAATGAATTGTATTCTTATGTTTCTGATGACTACTTTGCTTTACTTGATGAAGAAGAAAGTATATTTTCTGACGCTGCAAATATTCCCTTTTTGGATATTGGGGTAGGACGATTTCCTGTTCAAACTGTGGAAGAAGCTAAAAATGCAGTCGATAAAGTTATTGCTTACAGTGCTTTAGAGTCCTATGGTGATTGGCGATTGAATATGTGTTTTGTTGGCGATGACAACGATGAGGTAGAAACTGTTCACTCTTTACAAGCCGAACAATTGGCTGACTATATTGCTACAAACTATCCTGAGATGAATGTAGATAAGATATATTTAGATGCTTATCAACAAGAGTCATCAACAGGAGGACAGCGTTGTGAGAGTGCTAACAATGCTATTTCAGAAGCAGTCAATAAAGGAATGTTTGTAGTTAATTATACCGGCCACGGCGGAGAATTGGGTTGGGCTCACGAAAGAATTTTAGAAATAGATGACATTAATTCTTGGAGTAATGAACATAAATTACCCTTATTCATGACGGCAACTTGTGAGTTTAGTAGATACGATGACCCTGAAAGAGTATCGGCAGGAGAGCAAGTGTTTCTCAAAGAAAATGGTGGAGCTATAGCACTTTTAACCACCTCAAGAGTGGTGTTCACAGGAAGTAATTTAGATTTAAACACCTCCTTTTTAGAAAATTTATTTCCTCAAGATAATGAGTCATTTCCTAGATTAGGGGATGTGTTAATGAGGACTAAAAATAATGTGGTTGATATTTCAAATACCAATCATAGAAACTTTACACTATTAGGAGATCCAGCTCTGCAATTGGCATACCCTCAATACGACATTGTTCTGACTGATGTTCAGGATAGTGCCAAGGCTTTGGGCTTAGTCACTGTTTCTGGAGAAATACAACACAATGGTGTCAAGCTCAATAACTTCAATGGTTTAGTTTATCCAAAAGTATATGACAAACGTAGAGACTTCCAAACCTTAGGACAAGATGAATCCCCAGTGTTTGTCTTTGATTTACAAAAGAACTTACTATTCAAAGGCAAGTCCTCAATAGAAAACGGAGAGTTTTCATTTTCATTTATTGTTCCTAAAGATATCAATTATGACTTTGGAAACGGAAAAATTAGTTTGTATGCCAAAGGAGATATTCAAGACCAATTGTGTGATGCACTTGGGCATAATTTAGATATGGTTGTGGGTGGTACGTCATCGGAATATAAAGAAGACTTTGAAGGTCCACAAATTGAACTATTTATGAACGATACCAACTTCATTTTTGGAGGCATTACTGATGCTAATCCATCTTTGTTCGCTAAGTTGTATGATGAAAGTGGTATCAATACAGTAAGTAATGGTATCGGACACGATATGTTGGCTATTATAGACGAGGAATCATCCAACCCCATTGTGTTAAACGATTTTTATGAATCTGATATTAATAGCTATAAGAGTGGAATAATAGACTATCCTTTTAGCACACTTTCAGAGGGAAAACATATCTTGACTGTCAAGGTGTGGGATGTCCATAATAATTCATCTGAAGGAGTCACAGAGTTTGTGGTCCTGTCTTCCAATAATTTGACTATTCAAAATTTATTAAATTACCCTAATCCTGTAGTTGATTTCACTTCTTTTTATTTTGAGCACAACCAGAATAATGAACAGATGAAGGTCGTTTTACAAATTATGGATTTACAAGGTAGAGTTGTAAAGGAGATAAAAGAATATATTACCCCTAATGGCTATAGATATGGCCCAATTCAATGGGATGGAAAGTCTGAAAGTGGAGCTAAGCTCAATGGAGGAGTGTATGTTTATTCTCTTATTGCGAGTCTTTCAAATGGAAAAACAACTAATAATTCTGGACGATTGATACTAATAGAGTAAAATATTCGTTATTAATCTTTATTGTATTTATATTTGTCAATTAATAATACCGAAAATGAATCAACTTAAGCGATTATTTACCCTTGTTTTACTAGTTATTACTTTACATTCCTTTGCTCAAATTCAAGTTGAGGATAACAAATTCAGACTTAATACCATAACAACCTCAGTACCCTTTCTTATCATTAGTCCTGATGCTAAAGCTGGTGGTATGGGAGATGTTGGTGTAGCTTCAACCCCTGATGCTATGTCTATGCACTGGAATCCTGCTAAGTATGCCTTTGTTAAAAATGATGTCGGTTTTTCGCTATGCTACACTCCTTGGTTGAAGTCATTAGTGCCAGATATCAATTTATCATATTTAACGGGTTACACACGATTAGACGAAAACCAAGTTTTAGGGTTTTCACTTCGTTATTTTACCTTAGGAGAAATAAACTTTACAGATGCCAATAACAATCCTTTGGGCTCATTTAACCCTAATGAATTTTCACTAGACGGTGCATATGCCTTGAAGTTATCTCAACGATTTTCAACGGGAGTTGCTTTAAGGTATGTTTATTCTAACCTCACAGGAGGTCAACAAGTAGGTACATTAGCTACTAAAGCAGCTCATACTGTTGCTGGTGATATTTCAGGCTATTATACTAAGGAGGTTAGATTAGCTGGTCAGAAAATGGATTGGGCTATGGGCTTAAACATTTCTAATATTGGCGCTAAGGTTTCTTATACCGAAACGGTTGATAAAGATTTTATACCTACTAATTTGAGGATAGGTTCTTCTTTAGCTACAGATCTTGATGAATATAATCAATTGGCACTCGAATTTAACGTCAATAAACTGTTAGTTCCTACACCACCAATATACAACGAAGATGGTGAAATCGTAAGTGGTAAAGATCCAGATGTATCTGTAATTAGTGGTATTTTCCAATCTTTCTCAGATGCACCATACAATGATAGAGAGGTTCGAGAGCTGATTTATTCTACTGGTGTAGAATATTGGTACGACCAACAATTTGCTGTGCGCTCGGGGTTTTTCTATGAGCACCCCTCAAAAGGAGACCGTCAATTTTTTACTCTAGGAGCTGGAGTGCGATATAATGTATTTGGGTTAGACTTCTCTTATCTCATTCCTCTCCAAGGTAGAGATGAGGTTAATGCCGTTAATCCACTGTCAAACACTTTAAGATTTGCCTTAACTTTCGACTTTAGCGAATTAGAACAAGTCGATAACTAATTCATATAATTTGAACATACGAATAGGATACGGATACGATGTACATCAATTGAGTGAGGGCGAAGACCTCATTCTTGGGGGTATTCACATTCCACACACTAAAGGTTCAGTAGGACACTCGGATGCCGATGTGCTTATTCACACCATATGTGATGCCATTTTAGGAGCTTCCAATATGCGGGACATTGGTTTTCATTTTCCAGATACTTCTGCTGATTACAAAGGCATTGATAGTAAAATATTACTGCGAGATGTGATGGCTTTAATAAGAGATAAGGGCTATGAAATTATCAATATTGATTCCACCGTCTGTTTAGAAAAGCCTAAAGTAAATCCCCATATTACACAAATGCAAGAAGTCCTATCGGACTGTATGCAGATAGAAGTTAATCAACTTTCTATTAAAGCGACTACCTCAGAAAAGATGGGCTTTGTAGGTACCGAAAAGGGAATAGCGGCACATGCTGTTGCTTTATTAAAAATGGGGTAGAAGATTCTAGTTAGTTTTAAATACTTGCATTCCTATTTTTAGTTCATTTAAAATTTTTATAAATATAAAAAAACGGCTACACTTTATAAAAGTATAACCGTTTTATTGTTTTAGTAGCGAGGGCAGGACTCGAACCTACGACCTTCGGGTTATGAGCCCGACGAGCTACCAACTGCTCCACCTCGCGATATGTGGGCAAATATACATTAAATATGTGTTTTTGCTAAAAAAATCCACATTTTATAGGGATACTAAAAAGTGTACTTTTGCAGACTTATGATTTCGGCGAATAACATATCGGTCTTTTTTGGTGGTCAAGAGCTTTTTGATAAGGTTTCTTTTATGGTCAATAAAGGCGACCGCATTGGATTAGTCGGAAAGAACGGTGCTGGTAAGTCTACTTTATTACGGATACTCTCTGGTGAGCAATCTCCCAATGTGGGTAGTATTTCTACTCCTAACGATTCTACTTTGGGTTATTTGCGTCAAGATTTGGATTTTGAGGAAGGACGTACAGTACAGCAGGAAGCCGAATTAGCCTTCAAAGAAATCAAAGTGTTGGAAGAAAAAATCAACGCCATAAACTTAGAAATGAGTGAGCGTACTGACTACGAAACCGAAGGCTATATGCAGCTCATTACCGACCTCAATGAGTTGAACGAGCGATATGGCTTATTGGGTGGTTATACCATACAGTCTGAAATGAGTCAAGTGCTATTGGGTTTAGGCTTTCAATTGGATGATTTTTCTCGACAAACCAATGAGTTTAGTGGGGGCTGGCGTATGCGACTGGAACTTGCTAAAATACTATTGAGTAAGCCCGATGTATTATTACTCGATGAGCCTACCAATCACTTGGACATTGAATCTATAGTATGGTTAGAAAGTTGGCTCAAAAACTACTCTGGAGCGGTGGTCTTAGTTTCTCACGACAGAGCTTTTTTAGATGCTGTTACCAACCGAACCATTGATTTGATTTTGGGTAAAGCCAATGACTATAAGGCGAGTTATAGTAAATATGTAGAGCTCAGAAAAGACCGACAAGAAAAGCAAATACAGTCTAAGAAAAACCAAGATAAAGAGGTTAAACAGACTAAGATGTTGATAGATAAGTTTCGCTACAAGAAAAGCAAAGCCGCTTTTGCTCAAAGCTTAATCAAGAAGTTGGATAAAATGGAGATGATAGAAGTAGAGCAAGATGAAACGGCTAGCATGCATTTTAAATTTCCTCCTGCGCCACATTCTGGTAAAGTTACTTTGAAGGTCAATGAAGTGTCTAAAAGTTATGATGAATTAGAAGTCTTAAGAGGCATTGACTTATTGTTAGAAAGGGGTGAAAAAATAGCTTTTGTAGGCAAAAATGGAG
>CAJWHN010000022.1 GCA_913041085.1 uncultured Flavobacteriales bacterium
CGCCCATTAAAGTGGCACGCGAGCTGGGTTCAGAACGTCGCGAGACAGTTCGGTCTCTATCTGTTGTGGGCGTTAGAAATTTGCGAGAACCTGACTCTAGTACGAGAGGACCGAGTTGGACAGACCTCTAGTGTACCTGTTGTGACGCCAGTTGCATCGCAGGGTAGCTATGTCTGGATGAGATAAGCGCTGAAAGCATCTAAGCACGAAACTCATCTCAAGATTAGATTTCTTTTAAGGGTCGTTATAGACGATGACGTTGATAGGTCATAGGTGTAAAGGCAGAGATGTCATAGCCGAGTGATACTAATTACCCTTTAGCTTTTTGTAGTTGATTTACCCTAACTAAATTGTTTTCTTTTTACAATATATCATAATCTTATTCAAGATTTTATGGTGGTTATTGCAGTGGTGTTCACCTCTTTCCATTCCGAACAGAGAAGTTAAGCCCACTAGCGCAGATGGTACTAGGTTGATCCCTGGGAGAGTATGTCGCCGCCAAATTTTTACAAGCCCCGTTTCTTTGATTCGGGGCTTTTTTTTTAACTAGATTTAAACGTAATTTGCTGAATGAAAAAGTGGTTGCTTTTATACCTTCTATTACCATTTGTTGCTTTTACTCAACAGATGGATATGGATTTAGTACCCTATAAATCTTCTTTCTCTCACTTTTTCCAACCTCAAGAGCAAAGCTATTCTTTAGATACTCTAAATACAGGCTATTCCACTTTACAATACCATTCCTTTTCTTCAAAAGGTCAATTTATAAAAGTTAATCATCAGCAGTTTGTTACCGATTACATTTTATTTAATATCAATTTTGACAAGTTTTCACAAGAAGGTATTTTCAATAGGGAAAACCTTAAACTTCATAATGTAAATACAAATTTGTTATTCAATAATAAAAGTCAAACTTATAGTGCTCAATTATCTTTAGCTTATCAAAAAATAAGTTCTGATGAAAATGGTGGTCTTTTAAATTATGCCACTACAAACTTCGATGACCCTTTACTTTATCAAGTCAATTTACTTAATTCTCAAAATGAAGCAAAAAATAGAAATCATAAACTTGTTCAAAAGTTTAAATTGACTGATAAGTGGTCGATTATTAATAAATTCTCAATTCTCAGCCATCGCAAAATGTATTCAGATCAATTACCCAATGCTGGTTTTTATCAGAATATATATTTAGATTCTACTTTAACATACGATTCACTTTCTACCATTGCTTTGACTAATAGCTTTGGAGTTACATACAATGATTTTACCTTAAGCCAACTGATACATCATCGACATGCACATATCAATACTATTGATTCTTTAGACTATGACTATGGTTTATCTCTAAACTATTATAATGATAAAAAAGGTCTTCGTTTTAATTCTGAACTTTATCAATCTGATGACCTTAATTTGTCGCTTAAAAAAGAGTTCAATTTAAAATTGTCGAATCATAGATTAAGTTTTGATTATTATAGAAGTAGAGTGCCTATTTTAATCAATTCTTATTCCTCTAATCACTTCCGTTTTAATAACGATTTTAATAACATAAAAACAGCAAAAGCTACCTATGTTGTCAAGCATAAAAACTATTCGTTTAAATCTAGTTTGATACACTATTCTGACTATGTATATTTAGATGAAAACAGTCATTATCAGCAATACCAAAATGCTATTATCAACTGGCACAATAAATGGGCCGTAAACTTAAATTGGAAAAAGTTTCACACTACTCAAACTTTGGAATATCAGTACACAGATAATACATCTATACTGCGATTTCCAGAGTTCAATTACACTACATCTTTATGGTTGGAATCTGATTTATTTGGCGATAACTTAAACACCCAGATTGGAGCTGATTTAAACTATTTTACCTCCTATTATGCTAAGGCCTATAATCCAGCACTTGCCAAATTTCATTTGCAAGACAGTCAACTTATTGGTGATGTGCCCTTACTCTCGTCCTTTCTAAAGCTGAAAGTACATAATATGTCCATTGCTATGCGCTATAGAAATATCACGTCTTTAATTAGTGCTAATGCCGACGTTCACTATCTTATTCCATATTATCCTAACTATCCAGCATCTTTCCAATTATCTGTTGTGTGGAAATTGAATAATACATCTGATTAATTGCTGTTTTTTTACTTTCAATTAGTCAAATTTAGATAAGCAAAGATTCTTAGTAAGTATCATAGTGAAAAGTCTAACAACAACCTATGAGAAACTACTACACATACATACTTACAAATAAGAAAAAGACCGTACTATACACAGGTATGACCAACAATATAAGTCGTCGCTTCCACAGACAGACTACTCTGAACGAAGTGAAGAGTCTAGAGGCTGCCTGTACAATCTAAGTAAGCGAATAGTCTAAGAGCATTAAAATAAACTAATCAAGTCTTCTGCTTTTTCTTTTTAGCAGCAGGGAATAAGACGTTGTTTAAGATAAGTCTATAACCAGGTGAATTAGGATGTAATTCTAGTTCAGTCTTTGGGTCACCAACTTTATGTTGATAGTCTTCAGGGTCGTGACCACCGTAAAATGTCCAAGTGCCTTTACCAAATTTGCCGTGGATATACCTCGCTTCATTGACTGAGGAGGTTTCGCCCATTATCAGTACGTCAGACTTGATGTATTCTTTTTTGAAAGCAGTAGTTTGCCCCATAAAACCTTTAATAACTTGCTCGTGATTTTGGCACAACATCGTTGGTACTGGGTCCCATTTAGCAGAAAATTCGAATAAAGTAAAGAAATCCAAAGATTGGTTTAACTTTCTAGTTCTTGTAGCATCTATGCTAGAGTACTCATACTGATTAGGATTTTTTACTAGAGAAAAATCTTTAAAAGCAAAGGTGTTGTCGTAATTCAGTTTTTCTTGGGCTTGGGGGTCAGCACCATCGCCATCAAACATATATTCGCATATATCCACATCTTTAGCCGCCAAAGCAATATCGTAGGTGTCGGTAGCCGAGCACATAGCAAAGAGAAAACCACCACCAGCAGTAAACTCACGAATTTTTAGAGCAACTTCCAATTTGGCTTTAGAAACTTTTTGAAAGCCCATTTTTTGAGCAGAACGCTCAAAATCTTGTTTTTGTTTTCTGTACCATTCGGCATTTTTATAGGCGGCATAAAACTTTCCGTACTGACCAGTAAAGTCTTCGTGATGCAAGTGTAACCAGTCGTAAAGAGGGAGAGAGCCACCAATCACTTCTTCGTCATAGACCAAGTCGTAAGGGATTTCGGCATAAGTCAACGCTAGTGTTACGGCATCGTCCCAAGGCAATTTACTCTTGGGTGAGTAAACGGCAATCTTGGGTACTTTTTCTAGTTTTACCACATCTTGATTGACTTCAGGACTTGAAATTTCCCTTAGTATTTGGGTAGATTGCACATCGGCAATAATTTGATAGGAAACACCTCTTATTTTACACTCCTTTTCTATCAGTGATTGGTTTTTTATCAAAAAACTACCGCCTCTGTAATTGAGTAGCCAATCCACTTCTTGTTGGTTTTCTAATACCCAATAGGCAATGCCATACGCTTTGAGGTGATTAGTCTGTGTATCGTCCATAGGGATAAGTAGGTAGGACGCCCAAGCATTTAGTTGAAAGCAAAGCGCAACAATAAAAACGAGATGCTTTTTCATTTTTAGAAAGGCGCTACATTATCGTCATTCATACTCGAAGGTAGTACGTCATCACCTTTAAAACCAAAGGAATCGAGGTCGGTGAATTTTGCCAGTTGAGGAATGAATCGAAGTTTGATATTTTCTAGTGAACCGTTACGGTGTTTAGCTATAATAATTTCCCCTTGTCCTTGGCAATCGGGATCTTGTCCGGGAGTGGTGTCTGGCCATTCCGTAAAGCCATAATACTCGGGACGATAGATAAAGCATACAATATCGGCATCTTGCTCAATAGCACCAGATTCCCTAAGGTCCGATAGCATAGGGCGTTTGTCACCACCACGAGTTTCAACCGCTCTACTCAATTGTGACAGGGCTATGATAGGCACATTCAATTCTTTAGCAATACTTTTTAGTGAACGGGATATGGTACTAATTTCTTGCTCTCTGTTACCGCTTTTGTTGGAGCTACCAGCTTGCATCAGTTGTAAGTAGTCAATGACCACTAGCTGAACACCGTGATTTTTGACTAGTCTTCTGCATTTTGCCCTAAGTTCAAAAATGGTAAGGGCAGGTGTATCATCAATAAATAGAGGTGCCTCTGAAAGTTGAGTAATTTGTTGGTTCAGTTGTATCCACTCGTGATCTTCTAGGTTTCCTCTTCTTAATTTTTGAGCAGGAATACCAGATTCACTAGCAATAAGTCTATTGACTAGCTGAACAGATGACATCTCTAATGAGAATACAGCCACTGGCATATTAAACTTAACGGCAGTATTTCGTGCCATTGATAATACGAAAGCAGTTTTTCCCATACCTGGACGAGCAGCTAGAATAACTAAATCTGATTTTTGCCAACCCGATGTGACTCTATCCAATTCAGAAAAGCCCGAAGGCACACCGCTTAAGCCGTCTTCTTTATTTTTTATTTCCTCAATTTGATTTAGGGCTTGAAGAATAAGAGTACTCATTTTATCGTAGTTCTTACGAATATTACCTTCAGAAATTTCATACAAACCTTGCTCGGCAGCGTTTAGTAAATCAAAAACGTCAGTAGTATCGTCATAAGCATCTTTGATAGTTTTACCAGAAATACGAATTAGCTCACGTTGTATAAATTTTTGAGCAATAATTCTAGCGTGTGTTTCGATATTGGCAGCAGAGGCGATACGTTCCGTTAGTTTAGTAACGAATGAAGGACCACCAATTTCTTTGAGTTCACCCTTTTTCTTGAGTTCTTCAACGATAGTTAGTATATCGACCTTTTTAGCTGAATTGAATAAATCTTCAATAGCAGAAAATATCTTCTGATGTTCGTATTTATAAAAACTTTCAGGCTTAAGTAGTTCTATAGCGTTAGATAGGGCATCGTTATCTATCATCAATGCTCCCAAAACCGCTTCTTCTAAGTCAATTGCTTGTGGTGGTAGTTTGCCGTCAATGGACTTACTGACCATTGGCTTGACATTGGTTTTTTTATTTTTCTTATTCTCCTGCATATTTACTCCTTAAATGCTCCCATACTTCCGAACTTTTCTATTCTTTCTTGTATCCTATTTTCAGTACTTTTAGACTCTAATTCTATAGTGAAGTATAAAATATTCTTTTTAATGCTATCGTACATAAAATTAACATTTCTATGTGCACCACCAGTCGGTTCATCTATTATGCCGTCAATAAGTCCATTTTTTAGCATATCGTGGGCGGTTAATTTTAAGGCATTAGCTGCTTTTTCTTTATGATCCCAGCTTCTCCACAAAATGGAAGAGCAAGACTCGGGAGAAATAACAGAGTACCAGGTATTTTCTAACATTAATACTCTGTCGCCAATACCTATTCCTAATGCACCGCCAGAGGCACCTTCGCCAATGATGATACAAATAACGGGAACTTTAAGTTGTACCATCTCTATGAGATTTCTAGCTATGGCTTCACCTTGTCCTCTTTCCTCAGCTTCTAAGCCAGGGTATGCCCCTGGGGTGTCAATAAATGTAACTATAGGACGATTAAATTTTTCAGCCATTTTCATCAATCGAAGGGCTTTTCTATACCCTTCAGGATTGGCCATGCCAAAATTCCTGTGTTGACGCATTTTGGTGTTTTTTCCTTTTTGCTGACCTATTAGCATAAATACTTTACCATCGATTTTTGCCCAGCCACCAATCATTGCTTTGTCGTCTTTCACCGTTCTATCGCCATGAAGTTCGATAAAATCGTCAGCAATTTCTTCAATGTACTCTAGGGTGTAAGGGCGTTGTGGATGACGAGAAAGTTGTACCCTTTGCCATGCCGATAGGTTAGAATATATCTCATTCTTTTTAGCTTCTAATTTTTTCTTTAAATCCGAAATAGTCTGTTTTACCTCTATTCCTTCTCTACCTAATTGTTCAGCTTGTTGAAGATTAAGCATTAAATCTTCAATTGGTTTTTCAAAATCCAAGTATTCAATCTCAGTCATTACTCTAGTTTATTTAGTAATTTTTAATAAATAAAAAGGAAATTCAAGTTTAGAAAAATTTATGTGATTACATTTGTATTTTGACAATTAAATTTATCAACAGTGCTATTTTTTCCTAATGCTAAAATAAATATAGGTCTAAACATCACCTCCAAGAGAGCTGACGGCTATCATAATTTAGAAAGCATTTTCTATCCTATAGCGTGGCGTGATATCTTGGAAATTATACCTTCAAAACAATTAAGTTTTGATAGTTCGGGACTGTCTATTCCGTGTCAAGGCAATTTGTGCTTGAAGGCTTATGAGTTTATGAAAAGTCATTACGGTATTGCTCCAGTTTCTATGCATTTGCATAAAAATATTCCTATTGGTGCTGGTCTTGGTGGAGGTTCTTCTGATGCTGCTTTTACTCTGATGGCTTTGAATACCATTTTTGAATTGGGTTTAGAAAAAGCTGAGCTTAAGAAAATGGCAGCTCAGCTGGGTGCTGATTGCCCGTTCTTTATTGACAATGCACCCTCTTTAGCTAGTGGGATAGGGGAGCTTTTAAATCCCATAGACTTAGATTTGTCTAATTATCATCTGTTAGTTGTTAAGCCAAATATTTTTGTTTCTACAGCAGAAGCCTTTTCTGCTATTGTGCCTCAAACACCTTCGCTATCTCTTGAAGAAGAAATAAAAATGCCTGTTGAAAAATGGAGGCTGAAAAATGACTTTGAGGACAGTATATTTCCGCAATACCCAGAGTTGTTGGAAATAAAAAAATCGCTAATTCAAGCAGGTGCTTTGTATGCCTCAATGAGTGGTAGTGGTTCGTCTATTTATGGCATCTTCTCAGAAAAACCTCAATTGGAATTTGATAATTGCCAACTTTTTCATCAAGTTTTATAGCCTAATTGCCTTATATTTTTTGCTCGATAAGCCTATCTTATGTCGAAAAGGTGTTATTTCATTATAATTTTTATACATTTGCAGCCCTTTTGCGACTAGTAGAGGAAAAAGGTAAGATATTAAGTTAAATAATCTTTCACATAAAGTTCGCACTACCTCTAGCTGAAATGTGAAATACAAATTAGACATACATTATGTCAGAAGAAAAAAAATCAGTAGCCAAAAAAACGACTACCAAAAAAACAACTGCTAAGAAGGCAACTGCCAAAAAAACAACCGCTAAAAAGGTTAAGAAAGAAGAAGTAGTTGAAGAAACTCCAAAAGTAGAAGAAGTAGCTGAAGCACCAGCATTAGAGGAAACTCCTGTTGCAGAAGATGTAGCTGAAGCACCAGCATTAGAGGAAACTCCTGTTGCAGAAGAAAAAGCTCCAGTAAAAGCTGAAAGAATGACTAGCCCAGAAGAAGATAAAGATTTCGATTGGGAAATCTACGAAATGGGTAGTGTAGAATATACGGATGACGTTAGAAAAGAACTTGAAAAAGATTACGAAACAGCATTAAGCACTATCGATTCAGAGCAAGTACTTGATGGTTCTGTAGTTTCTATTGCAGATAGAGAGGTTATCGTAAACATTAACTACAAGTCTGACGGTATCATTTCAAGAAACGAATTCAGATACAACGAAGATTTGAAAGTTGGTGATACTGTTGAGGTTCTTGTAGAGAAAAAAGAAGACAAGAAAGGTCAGTTAATACTTTCTCATAAAAAAGCACGTGTATTACGTTCATGGGAAAGAGTTAATGAAGCACACGATAATGATATTATCCTTGAAGGATATATTAAGTGTAGAACTAAAGGCGGTATGATTGTTGAGGTCTTAGGACTTGAAGCTTTCTTACCAGGTTCTCAAATTGACATTAAGCCAATACGTGATTACGATGAGTACGTTGGTAAGAAAATGGAATTTAAAGTGGTTAAGATTAACCACGAATTCCGTAACGTAGTTGTATCTCACAAAGCACTTATTGAAGCTGACTTAGAAGAGCAAAAGAAAGAAATCATGTCTAAGCTTGAAGTTGGACAAGTACTAGAAGGAATGGTTAAAAACATTACTTCTTATGGTGTATTTGTTGACTTAGGTGGTATAGACGGATTAATCCATATCACTGATTTATCTTGGGGTAGAGTAAATCACCCAGATGAAATCGTTGAATTAGATTCTAGAATTAACGTTGTCATCCTTGAATTTGATGACGCCAAGAAAAGAATTCAGTTAGGATTGAAGCAATTAGTAGCTCACCCTTGGGATGCTCTTGACGAAAAAGTCGCTATTGGTGACAAAATCAAAGGTAAAGTTGTTGTTGTTGCTGATTACGGTGCTTTTGTTGAAGTACAAACAGGTATCGAAGCCTTGGTTCACGTTTCAGAAATGTCGTGGTCTACTCACTTAAGAAGTGCTAGTGACTTCTTGAAAGTAGGACAAGAGATAGAGGCGCAAGTATTGACTCTTGATAGAGAGGAAAGAAAAATGTCTCTTGGCATGAAGCAGTTACAACCAGACCCTTGGGCAGAAATAGCTAAAAAATTCCCAACAGGAAGTAATCAAAAAGTAACAGTTAGAAACTTCACTAACTTCGGTATTTTCGTAGAGTTAGAAGAAGGTGTTGATGGCTTAATTCATATCTCAGATTTATCTTGGGAAAAGAAAATTAAGCATCCTTCAGACTTTACTAAGGTTGGTGAAGTTATCGAAGCTCAAGTTCTTGAATTGGACTTAGAAGCGAGAAAGTTAAGTCTTGGTGTAAAACAATTGTTTGACAACCCATGGGATGGATACGAGAGTGTATTCAACGAAGGTTCTGAGCACGAAGGTGAAGTTAAAGACATCACTAAAAATGGTGCTACCATTATCCTTACTCACGGTGTAGAGGCATTTGCTCCTAAAAGACACCTTGCTAAAGAAGATGATTCTAAAGTAGCAGTAGGTGAAAAACTAACCTTCCGTGTACTTGAATTCCAGAAAGATTCTCAGAAAATTATTGTTTCACATACTGTGATTTTTAAAGAAGTTAAAATGGAAGAAGCTAAAAAGACGAAGAAAAACGTCGCTAAAGTTCAGCAATCTCAACAGAAGAGTACTCTAGGAGATATGGACGAGCTAATAGCTTTAAAAGAGAGCATGCAAAAAGATGCTACTAAAAAGAAGAAGTAATCTTCCTATAATGATTAAGAAAGGCCCTATTTTCATAGGGTCTTTTTTTATGCCATAGAATGAATAAATAATTTATATTTGCTTTTTGAAATGAGCAAGCCCAAAAGCATACTCGATAACCAACAAATTCAAATCATAATCAACCGATTATGTCAACAGTTGGTTGAAAATCACGACGATTTTTCTAATACTATTTTGATTGGACTCCAACCTAGGGGTGTGCAGCTTTGTCAGCGTATCAAAACTTGTTTAGAATCCATAAACTCTAAGTTTGAACTGCAAATAGGTAGTCTCGATATCACTTTCTATAGAGATGACTTTAGAAGGAGAGAAGACCCACTTATTGCTAGTAGTACCTCTTTAGATGTTTCTTTGGAAAGCAAGAAAGTTGTGGTGATAGACGATGTTTTATATACTGGTCGTTCTGTTAGAGCTTCTTTAGATGCTTTATTGGATTATGGACGTCCAGTATCCATCGAATTGTTAGTACTTATCGATAGAAGATTGAGTCGTCATGTGCCTATACAACCTGATTATGTGGGCTGTACAATTGATGTAGTTGCTGACGAAAGGGTATCCGTGGAATGGGGAGATAACGAACGTGTAATTTTAAAAAGTGAATGAGTACTTTAAGTGACAAACATCTTTTAGGAATTAAAAATCTTCAGAAAGAAGATATAGACCTTATTTTTAAAACTGCAGATAATTTCAAAGAGGTTATCAATCGACCAATACGAAAGGTGCCATCTCTAAGAGATATCACTATTGCTAATTTGTTTTTTGAAAATTCTACACGAACAAGATTGTCTTTTGAGTTAGCCGAAAAACGTCTTTCAGCAGATACACTTAATTTTTCGGCAGCATCGTCATCGGTTAAAAAAGGAGAAACGCTCCTTGACACTGTTAATAATATTTTAGCCATGAAAGTGGATATGATAGTTATGCGTCACCCCGACGCTGGCGCTTCTACCTTCTTAGCTAATCATATAGATGTGCCAATAGTCAATGCTGGAGATGGTGCTCATGAACATCCTACACAGGCACTCTTAGACGCTTATTCCATACGAGAAAAGTTAGGCGATCTAAACGGTAAAAAAGTGGTTATTGTTGGTGATATTCTTCACTCTCGTGTTGCATTGTCAAACATATTTTGTCTAAAAATGTTAGGTGCTGAAGTTAAAGTATGTGGCCCTTCAACGCTTATACCAAAGTATATAGAGTCATTGGGCGTTGGTTACGAACCAGACCTAATGACTGCCTTAGAATGGTGCGATGTCGCTAATATGTTGCGTATTCAATTGGAACGTCAAGACACTAAGTTCTTTCCATCTCTAAAAGAATACAGTATGATGTATGGATTGAATAAGGAACGTCTTGACTCTCTGTCTAAACAGATTACAGTGATGCATCCAGGACCTATTAATAGAGGCGTGGAAATAACTTCCGATGTTGCAGATTCTAAACAAGCCATTATTCTAGACCAAGTAGAAAATGGTGTAGCTATACGTATGGCAGTATTGTATTTGTTAGCCAATAGCATTAAAAAATAAGATGTCTCACAGCCACCAAATTCAGAAAAATTGCTTGATAATTCAGATGTCAGAGATTGAAGATGATATATCTTTTATCAACTCACTTTTTAGTCAAGACTGTAAACACCTTATATTAGATCTCACAGAAGTTTCAAATCTAAATACCGAACATTTAACAAAGTTTACTACATTTGGTAAAAATCTTGTTCAAACTAATTCGTTCGTTATGATTTCAAATCAATTTTTACACGATGAATTCTTGGTAGTGCCAACACTTCAAGAAGCTTTTGATATTATTGAAATGGAAGATATTGAACGCTCACTTAACATCTAGTATATTATGAAGAAAAGTTTACTATTTACAATATTATTCTCATTAAGTTTAACTGTCCTTGCACAACAAAGCCCTTGTGTTCCAGATGCCTCTTTGCAGGATTCAACTTTTGGATTATGGCCAGATACCATTCAAAACCTTCCAATTGCACAGTTAGACACCTATTATGAAGAGCATATACAAATCAAAACTCCAGCAACAGTTGGTGAAGTAATGGGTGACCCCTATGAAATTGATGTTTTAGGTTTTCCTGTAAATATTGCACCACTAGAAATTGACAGTATTAAGTTAGTCGGTGTTAATGGCTTACCTTCTGTAATGTCAACATACCTTTCAAATTCAGACTCTGTTTTTATGGGTAATGATATTGCTTGTGTAACCTTATTTGGTACACCTGGTGTAGATGAATTAGGTGCTCATGACATAAGTTTGATAATTGATGGTTGGATTAATGTCTCTGTTATTGGAACAGTTTCTTTATACGATCAGTTGGGCGATTATGAAACTATTGATGGATATAGATTAGTTGTTCAGTCTGAAATGGTTTCTATTGATGAAAATTACAACTTGTCGTTTTCTGTATCTCAAAACTCACCCAATCCATTTTCTAATAGAACTAGCATAGAATTTAATTCTACTACTGAAGGAGAATACCTTTTTTCTGTAGTCAATTTATTAGGTGAAGTACAAGACCATAGAATAATTAATGCTAATTACGGCAGCAACAAAATAGATGTTGATGCTTCGGCTTTATCTTCTGGTATTTATTTTTACACTTTGAGTAACGCTCAGGGAATGATAACTAAAAAAATGATAATCAATAAGAATTAATGTCCTTCGAATTAACAATACTAGGCTGTAATTCAGCTATCCCTACAAACCATAGAAAACCTACCGCTCAGTTGCTGAACGTGGCTGAGCGTTTTTTTTTAATTGACTGTGGTGAAGGCACTCAGCTACAATTGAGGAAATACAAAATAAGAATGCAAAGTATTCAACATATTTTTATTTCTCATCTTCATGGTGATCACTATTTTGGTCTAATAGGGTTTATCTCTACTATGCATTTATTAGGCCGTGAAAAAGAATTGAATATTTATGCTCCTGCAGAGCTTAAAGAGATAATTTATATTCAGTTGGCGGCTTCCAAAACAGAATTGCGTTTCCCTTTATTTTTTCATGAATTTGGTTTTGACGAACCAGAATTGTTAATGGAAAGTAACGACTTAACTGTTCATACTATTCCACTTTCTCATTCATTACCTTGTTGTGGTTTTTTATTCCAAGAAAAGACTAAACCTAGACGAATGAGAAAAGAAAAAATAGAAGAATATAATATTCCTCTTGAGGCTGTTCCCGCTATTAAAGCTGGAGTAGATTATTTACTGGCCGATGGCACCCTAATACCTCATATAGAGTTGACACGAGGTGCTCAATTGCCTCGCTCATTTGCTTTTTGTAGTGATACTTCCTATCACGAAGCAATCATACCACAGATAAAAGGTGTAGATATGCTTTATCACGAAGCGACTTTTTTAGATGAATTGAAAGAAAGAGCAAGACAAACCATGCATTCTACAGCCAAAGAAGCTGCAACAATTGCTTCTAAGGCTCAAGTTGGTAAACTCATTATAGGTCATTATTCTCAAAGGTATTTCGATTTAAGCCCATTGTTAGATGAGGCACAAGATGTTTTTCCAGATACCTATTTAGCTATAGAAGGGGAGAAGTTTGAATTAAAACGTGAATATGATTCTGATAGCTGATAGTGGTAGTAGCACAACAGAGTGGCGTTTGTTAGATGGTGAAAGTATTTCACAGTATCAGTGTATTGGATTGAATCCCTACATTGTTGATGAGCATATTATTAGAGATACATTATCACAATTAGATATTCCTTTTGATAAGATAACAGAACTTCATTTTTATGGTGCTGGTTGTGGTTCTTACGAAAAATCTGATATAATGCAGACTGTATTGCAATCTGTTTTTAGTTGTGCAGATGTTATGGTTTACTCTGATTTATTGGCGGCTGCTCGTTCCTTGTTGCAAAAAAATGAAGGGGTAATAGGTATTTTAGGAACAGGTTCTAATGTGGCTAAGTATAAAGGCGATACCGTTGTGCCTTTTTCTACTAGTATGGGGTATATTCTTGGAGATGAAGGAAGTGGTAATGCTTTAGGAAAACGTTTATTAAAAGCATATTTAGGCGACAAATTGGATAAGGATTTAATTCTTAAAATAGGATTGGATAAAGCCACAATTTTAAATGAGTTATATTCTCATTCTTTTCCTAATCGCTACTTGGCATCTTTTGCTAAGCTAATGTTTAGAAATAGAACACACCCTCAAGTAGCTCAGCTCATCAAACAGAGCTTTGACGAATGGGTTGAAGTGTGCTTATTGCCTCATAATATCACATCTTTGTCATTATGCGGTTCTATTGCTTTTTATTTTAATGCTGAGGTCAAAAGAAGTTGTGAGCATTACAATATTTTGGTTACGTATATTCTAGAAAAACCTATAGCCGCTTTGGCATTATTTCATAAAGCTTATCAATGATAAAAATACTATCTTTGTCAAATATGAAAAAGCTCGTTTTATTAATAGTATTACTTCCACTTGGGCTTTTATATGCTCAAAATTCAATGGTGCTTACTTTTAATCAGGACAACTTAGTACCAAGTACAAATACCTTTAAATGCGAAGGGTCATTTACTTATTTTACAATTAATACCAATCCTTTAGATACATTTTACTACGTCACACTAATTAAAGATGGTATAATTTTAGAACAAGGAAATTACTCATCCATCAATAATCAATCACCCGGTTTTTTAGCATTAGATTCATTAATTTATTCAGGTTTTTATGAGCTGACAGTTGTTTCTTTAAGTAATAATATTACTTTTTCAGATACCTTTTCTTTCCAAGACCCAACACCATTGTATTTTGATTACACTACTGACAATCCACAATCTTGTGTACCCTTTGGAAACATCTATATAAATAACATCAGTGGAGGGGCTTCACCCTATAGCTTAGGTAAAATAAATGCCCTCGGAGAATTCGAGCCTACTTATTTTCAAAATTCTAACGATACAAGCTATACGATACAAGATTTAAATGCGGGTTATTATTCTGTTTCTTTACAGGATTCGTACGGCTGTGTATTTACAGCAGGTAGTGATAATCCAATAGAAATAGTTCAAGGTCCAGACCCCTTAAATATCATTTCGAGTTCACAAGAAGATTCTTTTTGTGTATGTGTTCAAGGTGGTGTTTTGCCAATAAGTTTTGTTCTTAATGAGGATACCGTTGTTACTAACGACTCTTGTGTATCTTATGCACTATGTGCTGGAGATTATGAGCTCATTGTCTTTGATGCCACAGCAGATACCTTGTGTTTAGATACTTTAGAGTTTACAATAGATGAAATAAATGGCTTTATAGAACAGGAAACCTCTACGATGAAAGTAGAGTCTGGTGGTGTGCGACCATTCAGTTATTCTTGGATCATGAATGGCGATATTCAAGGCAATCAAACTGATTCCATATATGAGGGAGGTCTTTGTCCCGGTTCGTATACTTGTATTATTATTGATCAGGCTTATTGTTCATCTACATTTGATTTGACTATCAATGAAATAGAATCTAATCTAATACAAGAAATCGACTGTTTTGATCAAGATTTTTCTTCCCTAGAAACTTCCCTAAGTGGAGGGACTTCTCCCTACGAATATTTATGGAATACTAATGAAACAACATCTAGTATTAGCAGTCTTAGTCCCCAAACTTATCAGCTTACTATTACAGATAATAACGGCTGTCAATTGATTGAAGAAATTGAAGTTCCTGTTGTTTTAGACAGTTGTTTGTTCAATGCTTTTAGTCCAAATGGAGATAATATCAATGATACTTGGGTGGTTAACCCTTCGTTCTTATACGAAAATACAGAAGTAATCATCTACAACAGGTGGGGTGCTAAGATTTATCAATCTTTAGGCTACAAACAGGCTTGGGATGGGAGGAATTCTATAGGTCATTTAGTCAAAGAAGGCGTTTATTTTTATTCGATAATTCTTAAAAATGGACACGATAACATCAAAGGCTCAGTATCTGTTTTTTATTGATTTTCTAGCCAGTTGATAGGGTAGCGTTTAAGCCAAGTCATTTGTCTTTTAGCATACCTTCTAGAGTTTTGTTTGATAAGTTCTATGGCTCTCTCTAGAGAGATATCATTGTTTAGGTATTTAAATAGTTCGGAATAGCCAACGGTTTTTAGGGCATTCAAATCTTGGAATTTTATTAAACTTTCCACTTCTTGTAACAAGCCTTTTTCCATCATTATATCTACTCTGTCATTTATTCTTTGGTAGAGTTTTTCTCTATCCATTTTTATAGAAATGTATTCAACTTCAAATGGTCGTGTCTTATTTTGCTTGTTCTTAAAACTGCTGAATGTTTGACCGCTTTGTTTACATACTTCTAGACACCTAAGTAGTCTTTGATGATTATTCACATCTGAACTAGCATAAAAAATAGGGTCGATTTTCTTCACTTCGTCTTGTAGCCATTGTAGACCATAATCCTCAAACTTTTGTCTTAACTCTATTCTAAGAGTTTCGTCAATATCTGGAAAAGTATCCAAGCCTTTGCAAATGGCATCAATATACAATCCAGAACCGCCTACCATTATCAAAGTGTTATGATGTTTAAAAAGCTGTTCAATTTTAGAAATAGCTTCTTTTTCGAACAGCCCTACATTGTAGTTGTCGTGGATACTTTTGTGTTGAATGAAATGATGATTTGCGGCATCTAATTCTTCTTGTTCAGGTACTGCAGTACCTATCTTCATTTCTTTGAAGAATTGCCTTGAGTCAGTCGATATGATTTCGGTTTTGTGCTGTAAAGCTAATTGAATGGCTAGACTAGTCTTGCCAACAGCCGTAGGACCATAAATTACTAAGAGTTTCTTAGTAGTCTTCATAGTTTTCGAATTCGTTAAATTCGTCTAGCGTATCGCCATAAACATCTTCGTCTTCAGAATAACTTTCCTCATCAGAAATGAACTGAACTGTTGGAGCTTCATCAGGCATCTTGCCAAATGATAGTACGACTTCAGCTTCTTCAACTTCTTTGATTTCGTCAATTTCTTCTACTTCAATCATGAATCGCCATAGCGTTAAGAAGTCATTCACATAAAGTAGTTTTTCTGTGTTTTGAAATATATCGTTAACACTGATATTTTGCATTTCTCTAGAACTAGGCTCCATAGCGATGAGTGGTATTTCCTCGCCTTGTTCCCATTCTTCATTGGTTAAATAAAAGGCTGCCATCTCTTCAGGCTTTAGTGCAAAAGCAGATACTATTGCCTTGTGTAAATCTTCTAGCGTATTTTCTGTGTTGATGAGAATCTCTCTAAATACATCGTTGTTGTGATCAAGAACAACATTTAATTTTACAGTCATTATTTATTTTTTTGGTTTTAGCCCAATTTCTGCGGCTTTTTTAATTAAGAATTGATAGGCTTCCTTTTTTTCATTTGCAATGATGCCATCCAATATAGCTTCTTTAATTGCATTTTTTAATATGCCAATTTCTTTACTTGGTTTAATATCAAAAATATCGATTATTTCTTCACCACTAATAGGGGGTTGCATATTTCTTATGTGGTCACGTTCTTCAACGTCTTTAATTTTTTGTCTGACAAGTTGAAAATTATTAAGGTAACGCTTTACTTTTTCAGGGTTTTTGGAAGTGATATCGGCATCGCATAAGGTCATTAAATCTTCGATGTCTTCTCCAGCATCAAAAAGCAATCGCCTTACTGCTGAGTCTGTAACTATTTCTTGTGCTAATACGATGGGTCTTAGATGAAGTCTTACTAACTTTTTAACGTATTTCATCTTTTCATTCAAAGGCAATTTTAATTGTTTAAAAATTTTTGGCACCATCTTTGAGCCTAAAAATTCGTGTCCATGAAAAGTCCAGCCTTGTTTTTTTTCAAATTTCTTAGTGTCTGGCTTAGCGATATCGTGTAAAATAGCGGCCCATCTAAGCCACAGATTATCGGTATTTTCACAGATATTATCTAGTACCTGAAGGGTGTGATAAAAATTGTCTTTATGCCCTTTGTTGTCAATGATGTCTACTCCTTGTAATTCAACCATCTTAGGAAAGAATTGATGCAGTAGTTCAGTGTTGTATAACAGTATAAAGCCTATTGAAGGTTTCGTTGATAAGATAATTTTATTCAGCTCTTCAGTAATGCGTTCTTGTGAAATGATTTCCAGTCTTGATGCATTGTCTTTTATGGCTTTTAAAGAAGATTCTTCAATTTTAAAATTCAATTGAGTAGCAAAGCGAATAGCTCTCATCAATCTTAAAGGGTCATCAGAGTAGGTAATATTTGGTTCTAAGGGTGTTCTGATGATTTTATTCTCTAAGTCTTTTAGTCCATTAAAAGGGTCAGTAAGTTCTCCAAAATGTTCTTTATTTAGTCTAATTGCTAAAGCGTTAATGGTGAAGTCTCGTCTATTTTGGTCATCTTCTAATGTGCCATCTTCTACAATAGGTTTTCTAGAATCAGAACGATAGGACTCTTTTCTGGCCCCTACAAATTCAAGTTCTAAATCTTGATATCGAAGCATAGCTGTACCAAAGTTTTTAAATACCTGCACTATAGTGTTATTTCCGACTAATTCACTGACTTTATTGGCCAATTCAATCCCGCTACCTACACATACAAAATCGATATCGGTAGGTTGAGTACGTTCAAGAATTACATCTCTCACAAAACCACCTATGACATAGCTTTCATAAGCTAGTTCATCAGCTGCTTGAGAAACTATAGAAAAGATAGGGTGTTGTATGTGTTGTTTAAGGTTCACTTATCTTATGATTTTAATCTCTCCGTTGTTTTTTAATTTGATGATATTTGAAGATTTTTGACTGGTTGCTTCATTTTGTCGGTAATTTACTACGAAATCTACGCCCTTCAAAATGGTATCACTAATAGACCTAAAATCTTTGGGCGTTTCTTCACCGCTAACATTAGCCGAAGTTGATATGATAGGCTTACCAAGTCTTTGAATTAATTGTTGACAAAAAGTATCTTTAGCTAAACGTATTCCGCACGAGCCGTCTTCTGCAATGGCGTTGGGGGCAATACCTTTTACCTCATCATAAATTAGAGTTAGTGGTCTGTTTGCTGACTCTATTAAATCCCAAGAAATTTCAGGCATATTTAGGACCGTTCTTTCCAGCATCACTTCCGAACCAACTAGTGTAATTAAGGCTTTTGAGGAAGTACGCCCTTTCAAATCATATATTTTTTGAATGGCTTGAGGATTACTAGCATCGCAACCTATTCCCCATACGGTATCTGTTGGGTATAAAATAATACCTCCTTCTCTCAAAGTGTTAATGCAGTTTTGAATATCTTCTTTCATCAAATGTTTTGATATAAATTCATGAGTCGCTCGGCAATTTTATCATCGGTAAAGTTTTGAGCGTGTTTTTTCCCTTCTTCTATCATTTTCTTTCTTCTAGAAATGTTAGTGCTTATATCTACTATTTCACTTTTCATTTGCTCAATATCGTTGGGGTTAATGTAAGAGCTGTGTTTTCCGCCCGGCTCAGCAAAACAACCGCCTTGTGAGGTAATGACTGGAACACCACAAAAAAGAGATTCTAAAATAGGTATGCCAAAACCTTCAAAAAATGAGGGGTAAATCATTATATCGGCCTGCTGATATATAGCCGCCATTTCTTTTAATGATAAATCGCTTAATATCTTAATCCTATCGTTCATTTTATTTTCATTAATGAAATCTAGGCATTTGTTTTTGTAGGCTTTACCATTGCCAATAACTACAAGTTGGTAGTCTGGTAGTTCTTTTAGGCACCTAAGAAGATTGTACAAGTTTTTACGTTCTTCAATAGTGCCTACGTACAAAAGGTATTTTTTTGGTAGTTGATGTTTTGTGCTAACACTGGTTTTAAAATCTGCACTTTGTTCTTCTTGAAGTACTTTATTGCATCCTTGGTAAATAACCTCAATCTTATCTTCTTCAATATTAAAAAAACGGATAATATCTTCTTTAGTTTGCTGACTTACGGCAATGATTTTATCAGCTACTTGACAAGCGTATTGACTTTTTTTGACGTAGGAAATACGGTCGGCTTTTTTAAAATACTGAGGGTAACGAATAGATATTAAGTCGTGAATGCTGACTACTGTTTTAATATTAGTATTCTGTATGCCATAGGGCAATTCGTGGCTAAGTCCGTGAAAGTGGCTAATGCCATCTTTGACTAAATCGTTTTTTAATTTTATAGTACGCCATAAAGAGCTAAATGTTCTATCAAACCAAGTTTTTGGCGAATGAATGAAATAGTGGTTTTTATCTTCTAAAAATGATAAACGCTCGTTCTTTATTTCATTTGGAGTGTAAAGGTGGTATTCGTTGTCGCTAAAATATTGCCCGAGAATACGAATAGTATCTCTAGAGTAATTACCTAATCCAGTGTTGTTGAAAAAGGCTCTTTTAGCGTCAAAACCTAGTTTCATTATACGGCTACCTTGTATTCTCTCAAAGCATCATTAAGAGAGGTTTTTTTGTCTGTGCTTTCTTTACGTTTGCCAATGATTAAGGCACAAGGGACACCGTATTCACCTGCCTGAAATGCTTTGGGATATGTTCCGGGAATAACAACAGATCTTTCTGGTACTATGCCTTTATATTCTATAGGTTGGTCTCCAGTAACATCAATGATTTTTGTAGAGGCGGTCAAAACAACATTTGCTCCTAAAACGACTTCTTTTTCTACTTTAACACCTTCAACAACTATGCATCGTGAGCCAATGAATGCGCTGTCTTCTATTATAACTGGCGAGGCTTGTAAGGGTTCTAAAACTCCACCAATACCAACACCACCACTAAGATGAACATTCTTACCTATCTGAGCACAAGAGCCTACGGTTGCCCAAGTGTCTACCATAGTCCCGCTATCTACATAGGCGCCAATATTAACATAAGAAGGCATCATGATAACACCCTTAGCTAAAAAAGCACCATACCTAGCCACAGCATGAGGAACAACACGAACACCTAAGTCAGCATAATTACTTTTTAATTTCATCTTGTCATGAAATTCCATAGGTCCAGCCTCTAAGGTTTCCATCTTTTGAATGGGGAAATATAATATTACTGCTTTCTTTATCCATTCATGGACTATCCATTTTCCTTCAATAGGCTCTGAAACACGAAGACGTCCTTTGTCCAATTCTTCAATGACGTAACGAATACTTTCTTGAGTTTTACTGTCGTTTAAAAGCTCACGATTATCCCAAGCTTGTTCGATTATTAATTTTTGTTGTTCAATCATAAGAGCAAAGATAGTTAAATGCTTTATTTTTGCACTATGTCAAGATTGTTAGCAATAGACTATGGTCAAAAAAGAGTTGGTATTGCGGTAACCGATGAGGAACAAATCATTGCCTCTGCTTTGACCACTCTACATTCCAAGGAAGTAATTTCTTTTTTAAAGGATTATTTATCCAATGAAGAAGTAGAATGTTTTGTGGTCGGATTAGCCAAAAATTTAGATAATACGCCATCTGAGAGCGCTCGATTTATTGAGCCTTTTGTATTACGATTAAAGGAAGCCTTTCCAAAGGTTAGAATAGAAAGAGTTGACGAGCGTTTTACTTCTAAAATAGCTTTTCAAACGATGATAGATGCTGGTCTAAAACAACAAAAAAGAAGGGATAAGGCTTTAGTTGATAAAATAAGCGCAACACTTATTCTTCAATCATTTTTGGACGCTAGAAAGTAATTTCTCTTTCAAGAAATGAGCGGTATAAGATGTATTGTTTTTAATTAAGTCTTCTGGTGTTCCTTGAAACAATAAATCCCCACCTTTTTCTCCGCCTTCAGGGCCTAAGTCAATGAGCCAATCTGCACATTTTATAACGTCCGAATTGTGTTCTACACAAATAATAGTATGACCATTTTCAATTAAAGCGTTAAAGGAATTCAGAAGTTTTTTGATATCGTGAAAGTGTAGTCCAGTAGTAGGTTCATCAAAAATGAACATAGTTTTTTCAGATTTATGCCCTTTGCTTAAAAAGAAAGCAAGTTTTATTCTTTGGGCTTCACCACCGCTGAGCGTATTTGATGATTGCCCCAATTGAATGTAGCCTAGACCGACTTGCTGTAGAGGTAATAATTTAGAGACAATTTTCGATTTATCATTTTCCTCAAAAAAGCTTATGGCTTCGTCAATTGTCATTTTGAGAATTTCTGAAATGTTCTTATTCGCAAATTTGATTTCTAAAGTCTCGTTTTTAAAACGTTGTCCTTTGCAGCTTTCGCACTCTAAGTGCACATCTGCCATAAACTGCATTTCAATAGTAATTTCACCCTCTCCTTCACAAACTTCACATCTTCCACCAGTAACATTAAACGAAAAATGACCGCTTTTATAGCCTCTTGCTTTAGATAGTTCTTGCCTTGCGAACAAATTTCTTATTTCATCATAAGCCTTGAGATAGGTTACAGGGTTAGACCTAGATGAGCGACCTATGGGGTTTTGGTTGATAAATTCAATATGTTGAATGCGTTTCAATTCACCATTTACACTATCGTGAGCTCCAATTTTAGAGGCATAGCCTTGAATGCTTTTTTGAATCACAGGGAATAATATTTGTTTGACTAATGAACTTTTACCTGAGCCACTTACACCTGAAACTACCGTCAAGCACTCTAGAGGAAATGTTACCGAAATATTTTTTAGGTTGTTTTCTCTTGCTCCATTGATTGACACCGAATAATTTACCTTTCTACGTTGAGTAGGTACTTCGATACGTTCAACATTTGTTAAGTATTTGGCAGTTAGGCTTTCGGAATGATTGCCTATGTCATTGAGTTTTCCTTGGTAAATAACGTTTCCACCCTTTTTACCTGCTAGCGGGCCGATGTCTATAATTTCATCTGCTGCCATCATTATTTCTTCATCGTGTTCGACTACTACTACTGTATTTCCCAATTCTTTTAGCGAATGTAAAATGCTAATTAGTTTTTGAGTGTCTTTTGAATGTAAGCCTATGCTAGGTTCATCAAGAATATACAAGGAGCCTACTAAACTACTAGCCAATGAAGTAGCTAGGTTTATACGTTGTGATTCTCCGCCTGAAAGGGTAGAAGATAGACGGTTTAATGTTAAATAGCCTAGCCCCACATCATCTAAGAATTGCACTCTATTTTTTATTTCTTCGATTAGACGTTCTGCTATTACCATTTCTGTGTCCGATAGCTTGATTGAGCTTATTACATTGAATAATTGACTGATTGGTAAATGAACAATGTCATTGATAGTCCTCTTACCAACTTGTACATATAAAGCTTCCTTTCTTAGTCTTGTTCCATTGCACTCAGGGCAAGTATTTTTCCCTCTGTATCTAGCTAATAGCACACGGTTTTGAACTTTATAATTTTCTTTTTCTAGCAATTGAAAGAATTGACGTATACCTTTAAGTCCTTTAGCACCATTCCAGACAATCTTTTTTTCATCATCTTGGAGTTCGCTGTAAGGGCGATGAATAGGGAAGTCATATTTAGCAGCGTTAAGATTGAAGCGTTCTTTCCAGCGGCTAAGTTTTTCACCTTTCCAACAATTGATGGCACCGTCGTAAATAGAAATTGATTTGTTAGGAATAACTTTGTCTTCATCAATACCCAAAACAGAGCCAAAACCTTCGCACATTTTACAAGCACCATAAGGGTTGTTAAAGCTAAATAAATGTTCTGATGGGGTTTCAAAAGAAATACCGTCTAACTCAAAACGATTAGAAAATGCTTTAATTTTTTTGCCAATAATCTCAATAGCACACTCTCCGTTACCCTCAAAAAAAGCGATTTGAATACTATCGGCTAATCGGTTTAAATTATCCTTATCTAAATTTACAACAAGTCTATCAATGACCACATAAACAGTTTTAGACGTATCTATTTCTAAGTAGTCTTCAATACTATCTAAACGTATAACTTCAGAATCTACTTTTATTCTAGAAAATCCTTTTAAGCCTAATTTTTTCAAGCTATCTTCTGTTGAATTACTTGAAAGATCAAGTTTGAATAGGACTAATATTTTATCATCAAGCTCTTGTTGGCATACGTAATCTACTACATCGCTCACTTGATGTTTTTTGACTTCTTTATTAGAAATAGGAGAGATAGTTTTACCTATTCTAGCAAATAATAGTTTTAAATAGTCA
>CAJWHN010000023.1 GCA_913041085.1 uncultured Flavobacteriales bacterium
TATTTATTTCTGTAGGTAATAATGGTGCAAACTCAATTATTATTCAAGTTGAATCTGCTGATGCTGACCCTATAGATGATTTAGTCATCAATAGTGCTACTGCTGGATACACACTGGGTGTTATGAGTTCAAGTAATGGTGTACTTACTAACACGATGACATGGGATTCTGATGTCAGTTTAGTAGATATTAATGTATTATGGAGTAAGCAATCATTTGGAGGAAACTGGATGTGGTCTCAAAATAATATTTCAATAAATGTAAACGATACTTGCGATATCACTACGCCAACAGTTGTTTTAGGTTGTACAGATCCTGTTGCTTCTAACTATAATTCAGAAGCGACAACAGAAGATGGTAGTTGCGAGTATGAAGCACAAGCTTCACCATATTGTGACACTCAAATTTATCACTTTGCGATTGAGGCTGAAGTAGCATCATCGGTATTCTTGTCTATTGGCAATAATGGTCCAAACTCAATTATTATTCAAGTTGAATCGGCCGATGCTGACCCTATAGATGATTTGATTATATACAGTTCTACTGCTGGATATGCTCTTGGAGAATTGTCTTCAAATAATGGTATATATAGTAACACTATGACATGGAATTCTGATGTCAATACTGTAGATATTAATGTGTTATGGAGTAAGCAGTCTTTTGGTGGAAACTGGCAATTGAGTCAAAATAATATGACAATAAATGTTAATGATACTTGCGACATTTCTATTACTCCAAGTATTTCAGGGTGTACCGATGCCACGGCAGTCAATTATAATCCTGATGCTAATATGGGTGATGGTTCTTGCGAGTTTTGTATAGACTCTGACCTCATTGATCCCAATGCTTTTTGTTTTGAGATTTACGAGCCTGTTTGTGGCTGTAATAATGTGACTTATAACAATTCTTGTTATGCAGAAATTAGTGGTGTTGTCAATTGGATTGCTGGCGAATGTTCTTCTTCCAATGTATTTGGCTGTACAGATGAAACAGCCTCTAATTACAATCCTGATGCCATAATGGATGACGGTTCTTGTGTTGCTTGTCAAGAACTTGCTACAATTAATTTTAGTGTTGATGCTAGTTACCTTATTTCTGCTGAATATGATAATGTTTTAATCAATGGTAGTTGGGATGCTTTTGGCGATTCCAATCAGTATTGGGGAGCATGGGGTGTTACTCTCACAGATGATAATATGGACGGTATTTATACGGGTTCTTTATCCTTAGAGCCAGGCTTTTATGAATATGTTCATGCCTTAAGTGGTCCTGCAGATGGTAATTCTGGCTGGGGAATTATTGGTTATGCCCCAGATGATTGTGCTTTAGGAACAAACCCTATTTCAGGTGATGATGCGCCCAATTATTACTTTGACGCTCAATGTGGTCAAGTCATTGATTTGCCAACCATTTGTTTTGGTGAATGTTCAGAGTGTATTGGTGGTGGCTTAGGCTGTACTGATGAGGCAGCAGGTAATTATGACCCTTTTGCTTCCATTGATGACGGTTCGTGTGTGGTGTGTGAAGAACCAGCAGTTATTAACTTTAATGTTGATGCGAGTGGTGTAGTCAGCGGGGATTATGACAATGTTATGATTAATGGTAGTTGGGATACTTTCGGAGATTCTGGTCAATATTGGGGTTCTTGGGGTGTATCACTTACTGACGATGATATGGACGGTATTTATTCGGGGTCATTAGAATTATCCGACCCAGGATTATATGAATATGTACATGCTTTATCTGGAGCTGCTGACGGTTGGTCTGGTTGGGGAGTTATTGGTTATGCCCCAGACGATTGTGCTTTAGGAACAAATCCTGAAACTAGCGATGATTCTCCTAATTTTTATTTTACTGCCGAATGTGGGCAAATAATAGATTTGCCTGTCGTTTGTTTTGGAGAATGTAACGATTGCAATACCACAATAAATACGGGTTGTACGGACCCTTTAGCAGATAATTATAACCCCGGAGCTACGGAAGATGATGGCAGTTGCTCCTATTGTGGCGAATTGCAAGTTTCTATTTTGAGCACTCAGGACGCCAACTCTTATGATGCTTCTGATGGAAATATTATTGCAACAGGAATTAATGGAACTAACAATTACGATATCAATGTATTTGATTTAAATGGTGTTCAACAAAATCCATTTGCCTTGTCTGCTGGTGACTATATTGTAGCTGTAACGGACATGACATTAGACTGTACTGTTGAAGCTGAATTTTCAATTTATGTATTGATCATTGATATAGCTGGTTGTACCGATGAAAACGCTACAAATTACAATCCTGAGGCTGCTTTTGATGACGGTTCTTGCCAATATGCTGAAAACCCTTGTGACATTACACCAACAGGATTATTTGTCGATGATATCATTCATAATAGGGTAGTATTCAATTGGTCTGAGCCTAATGCTGCACCATCACATTATATGATTCGTTATCGTGAAGTAGGAACTTTCTCGTGGACAGTAATGACGGCAGGTCCTGTCAATACCAATCCCTTTAATGGAACGTCTAGAACACGTTATTTCATGGAACCAGCCACTACATACGAGTGGAACATAAGAGCGAGAGTACTAAACGAAGATGGTTCTACCAACTGTCAGTCGCCTTGGTCTTCATCTAACCAGTACACGACATTAGATGCTTGTGCTAACTTAGAGAACTTATCGACTTCTACGGAGGCTAATTGGGTGACTTTAAGTGCTGATACACCAGCCGAGGAGTGGGGTATATGGCAGTCCAAAGGAAAAGTTAGAGAAATAGGAACTAACAGCTTCCGTTATGTTAATGGAGCTGCCGATGGTAGTATTCAAGTCTTAAAAGGAAACTTTGAGCCAAGTACCGACTACGAATGGCACACTAAAGCATGGTGTATGGGTAATGTGGATGCCAATGGCGACTCAGACCCACAATACCATTCGGGCTGGGGCGATTTCTCTACATTTAGCACACAAGCCATTTGTGATAAAGTGCCTACCAATCTAGCGACTAGTGCCAATGGGGCGCAAACAGCCATTACGATGACTTGGGATACGCCAGAGAGTGGGCAGCCAGACCATTACTTTTTGGAGTTAACCAATCTAACCACTGGTCAAGTATGGGCTTGGAATGACCTTGCAGGTTCTTCTAATTCTAAGACTAAGTTTGGTTTGACTGCTGGTGATTATTCTTGGAGAATACGAGGAGCATGTGGTGCTAACGGAACTTCTTGGGCAACTATTTTCTCACAGCCTGTTGAATATACTTTAGGTGCTGCAAGATTAGCCAATCTTTCAAACCTCAAGATTTATCCTAATCCATCGTCTGATATCTTCAATTTGGATTTTTATACTGACGATCAAACGGAGATTCGAATTTATAGCCTATTAGGAGAACAAGTATATGGACAAACATTTAGTGCCAACAGTAGTGTTAATACAATTATTGATTTATCTGACTATGCCAAGGGATTATATAAACTCAGTGTAATTACATCTGAGGGAATAGTGAATTATAAATTGGTCAAACAATGAGCGATTAGACATACACAACAATAAAAAAGCATCAACTGTTAGTTAATTTGGTGATCAATTATTCTCCACAACACATAGCAGAAGGGAATTTTAATTTTTATCATTTGAAAAACGGTAGTAGTGGTGGTAAGCTCAAACAGAATCTCAATTTTATTGGTATAGAGTTGGCTTACAGTTTACTGACTTTGAAATAAATTTGGAGGATTATCAAATAATATTCACTTCCGCCTCTAGAGCGATACCAAATTTTTGTTGAATAGAGGCTTGTATGTCTTGAGATAGCTTCAAAATATCTTGTCCTTTGGCTTGTCCGTAATTGACAAGTACTAAGGCTTGGTTTTTGTGTACACCAGCATCTTGGTGTGTATAGCCTTTCCAACCCGCTTGTTCTATGAGCCAACCTGCAGCTACTTTAGTTTTGTCTTGCCCATTAGGATAACCAACTATATTGGGGAATTCACTTTTCAGACTTTCAAACTGTGCATTCGAAATGGTCGGATTTTTGAAAAAGCTACCACTATTGCCAATGTCTTTAGGGTTGGGTAGTTTGCGTTGTCTGATAGCTATAACGGCTTGGCTAACGCTTTCTAAACTAGCTGTTGCTCCCATAGCTTTGAGCTCATCTTCTATATCACCATAAGAGGTGTTGAATTGGAGTATTTTGCTGAGCCTAAAGCTAACGCTACAAATCACAAATTGCCCTTTGAGTCCGCCTTTAAAAATAGAATAACGGTAGCCAAATTGACAATCGTCATTGTTAAAAATTTTAACCTCTCGGCTATCTATATGTACCGCTTCTAACTCCTCAAAAACCGATTTTATTTCAGTGCCATAGGCTCCAATATTTTGCATAGGTGCCGCCCCAACACTTCCCGGTATTAGTGATAAGTTTTCTATTCCTCTTAATTGCTTATTGATGCTCCACATCACAAAGTCGTGCCAGATTACACCACCACCCACTTTTACTAAGGCACTTCGGTCATCTTCTTCAATGATGTTAATGCCTCCAATTTCATTTTTCAAAACACTACCTTTCACATCTTGAGTCAGTAAGATGTTACTACCACCACCCAATATCATGAGGGGTCGTTCAGCTTTAGCCAATAGGTTTTGTAACTCCTCTATGGATTGAAAACGGGCAAAGTACTCGGCTTGTGCCGATAAGCCAAAGGTATTGAGCGTTTGTAAAGGATAGTTGTGTTCTAATGCCATAGAGTTCAAAGGTATGAATACTTATGATTTACTCATTCTATTTTATGTATTTTCGCAAATATGAGGAAAAAAATCATCGTCTCTGTAACTAATGATATTAGTACTGACCAACGGGTGCATAAGGTTTGCCAAAGTTTGGAGTCTATGGGCTTTGAGGTGATTTTATGGGGTAGGAAGTTGTCCTACAGTCAAGTCTTACATCGAAGCTATACGACTAAGCGAATGACCTTGCTTTTTTCTTCGGGGCCTTTGTTTTATTTGGAGTATAATTTCCGTTTGTTTTTGATATTACTGTTTAGCAAAAGCCATCTGTTATTAAGTAACGATTTAGACACCTTATTGGCCAATTTTTTAGCATCTAAATGTAAAGGTATTCCTTTGGTGTATGATAGCCACGAGCTTTTTCCAGAAGCTCCAGAACTGATACATCGTCCTGCCAAAAAGAAAATATGGGAAAGCTTAGAACGCTGGATTTTACCAAAAATTAAACATAGCTATACAGTCTGCCATTCCATAGCACAGTTTTATAAGGATAGATACGGTATAGCTATGAAAGTAGTTCGTAATGTTCCTTATTTAAGCCCATCATCTTCGGCTCAGACTAGCTCTAAAACTATTATTTATCAAGGAGGCATGAACCCAGGTAGAGGTTTAGAACTCGCTATAGAAATGATGAGCTATTTAGATGATTTTAAACTTAAAATTATAGGCGATGGCGATGAGTTAAAGGCCCTAAAAGCATTAGCTCAACAAAAAGGGGTGGAACATAAAGTAGAGTTTTTAGGTCGTTTGCCTTTTAATGATTTGAAAGCTCATACCGAACAAGCTAGTATTGGTATATTATTTGAAGAGCCTAGAGGCTTGAGTTTTGAATACAGTTTACCTAATAAATTGTTCGATTATATTCATGCCGATACGCCTGTTTTGGTATCGTCTTTGGTTGAGGTTAAAGGCATAATGCATCACTACCAAATTGGTGAATTAATCCGTGAAAGAACACCACAAAGTATTGCCAAACAAATTGATGAAATGTCTCAAAACCTAAGCTCTTATGACTTTGCAAAGGCCAAAAAGGAGTTAAACTGGCAAAATGAATCTCAGATACTAGAGGGTGTTTTTAGTCCTTTTTTAGACAAAGTATAAAGCTGAGTTTATACAAATCGAACACCATTAGATTGGTGCTTCCATTCATTAGTAATTTACGGCAACAATATTTCCAAAAAATAAAAATGCCTTTAGTTAAAAACAATGTTTTTCTAATGAAGTTATAGTAGTTAAAAATTTTGATATTCTTACATGCACTAGGGTGACTTTTTTGTAAAGATAATAGGTTGATAAGGGCGAATTCTGTTTTTTTCAAAAATACGGATACCTCATCTAATCCTAAATGTATAATTGGATTGTTGATATGCATAACCGTATAAGAGTTAAACTCTAATTCTGCACCATATAAGGTGTCCTCGTGGCCGTACTTTGTTAAGCTTTCTGTAAATCTAATATTCTGACTAACTTTCTTGTTAATGAATAGGTTACATGCGCTAAATGAGGCGTAAGGTCTTTGATTTCTGAAATGTGCTTTGCGTTCCTCTCTGTACCTACCGTATTTCCACCTCAATCGTTTGCTTTTTTCCAATTGTTCGTATTCGGCATAACTCACACCGCCAACAATGACATCGCTTTCATCTTTAAAGTCAATGTATTTTTTAATGAAATTATCACCTATTCGGACATCACAATCTAAAAATAACAAATAGTCATACTGAGCTTTATCGGTGAGTAGATTTCTTATAGAAGAACGTCCAATATTTTTTTTGTTCAATTGGTAATTAACACCCTCAATTTTTTCTAGCCCATCGTTTAATTTGACGTATGTAGATTTGGAAGTATCGTCAACACAAAGTATTTCAAAAGGTATGTTTAAATTCTGTGCTTGAGAAGATAATTCATTCACTAATTCCTTAACAGCAAAATTATATATGGGGATTAAGATGGATAACATCTATTCGGTAAAAGCCACTTTGCCGTCTTCACACTTCAAGACTTTTGACGGAAAACGATTCAATAAGTTATGCTCATGAGTTGCCATTAACACAGCACAGCCATTAGCACACAAATCGTGAATCAAATTGAGAATCTTATCTGTGGTTTCAGGGTCTAAATTTCCTGTTGGCTCATCAGCTAATATCAGTTTAGGGTCGTTGAGTAAGGCACGTGCTATGCATATGCGTTGTTGTTCGCCACCAGAAAGTTCAAATGGCATTTTGTCTATGTGGTCGAGCATCTCCACTTTCGTTAAAACTTCTTCAATTCTATCCTTTATCTCTTTCTTATCTTTCCAGCCAGTGGCTTTGAGTACAAAGTCTAAATTGTCTCTTACTGAACGGTCAGTAAGGAGTTGAAAATCTTGAAAAACAATGCCAATTCTCCTTCTCAAATAAGGAATCATAGATTTTTTGATTTCAAAAAGTTGATGGTCCACCACTTCGCCAAGACCTTTTTTCATAGGAAGTTCGGCATACAAGGTTTTAAGTAAACTACTTTTGCCGCTACCAGTAGCACCAATGAGGTAAACAAATTCGGTGGGCTGTATGCTGAAAGATACATCGCTTAGGATTAGTCGGTCGGATTGAAATACATCGACGTGTTTGAGTTCAATTAGGGACATTTCTCGAGATTTCTGTTTCTACAAATTTACTTTTTTTATGGCGTTGGTCAAGTGTTGTTTATGCACACGCATTCTGTTAATAACTTATTGACTCTTCGATAGTAATAGGGACATTCTTTGATAAATTAGCATCAAATTTAAAAAATGAGACTTAGAGTTTGCATTTTCTTTTTACTTATTAGTCAAATCTCTATTGCCAAGAATTGTGACGTTGACCAGATAAAAGACCTGCTGAAAAATCAACAGTATGCTCTAGTATATTCTATGGCAGAGACTATGAAAGATTGTGATTTGAGCGAGTCAGATGTAGAATGGACTCAGTTTTATCAAGCTATAAGCGCCTTAGAATTGTTTAACGATGAAGCTCAATTTAGACTTAAGCAATATCTTGAAAATTATCCTTTAGGTGAGTACAACAGACAAGCCTATCTTGCATTAGCAAAACTGCATTTCAGAAACAAAGAATATGACAAAGTCATTGCTAAATTGAGTAATGTCAATGTGTATGATTTAGAGTTTCATGAAGAAGCCATGTATTATTTTCGCTTAGGCTATTCCTACTTTTCTTTAAATAAATACGAAGAAGCTAAGTTGGCTTTCTTTGATATCAAATCCATATCGTTTACCTACTCAGAGTTGGCGACTTATTGTCTGTCACACATGGCTTATGAAGAGGGAAATTACGCTACAGCATTACAAGGTTTTCAGCAGTTAATCAGTACTCCGACATTAGGTATCATAAGTAAGTATTATATTACTCACATCTATTATTATCAAGAGCGATACAATGAGCTAATTGACTTTGCTAAGCCTTTATTGGAAAATGGCTATAACCCCAAACGAGATAAAGAATTGAAACGATTGATTGGTGATGCCTACTTTGCTTTGGGTCAATACCAAAATTCTATTGATTATCTTGAAGGTTACATGTCAGATGATGCTTCCAGTTTATTGGATAGGATAGAAAAATACCAATTGGGCTTGGCTTATTTTGAATTGCAGGACTATAACAAAGCTACTACTCAGTTTGAAGATGTTTTGTTGGACGAAGATAGTTTATCTCAGTTTGCAGCTCATCAATTAGGTCAATGTTATCTGTTGTTAGATGAAAAGTCATTAGCTATTAATGCCTTTAAATATGCTTCAGCTATAAATTATGATTATACACTTAAAGAAGACGCTGCTTTCAATTCTGTAAAGTTAATTTATGAGGAGCAATCATCTTACGACAATGCCGTTGAAAGTATTGAGCAATTTATTGAAGACTATCCACAATCTGTTCATATTGATTATGTGCAAGATTTACTCATTAAAGCCTATACTTCCACTAAAGATTTTCAGACTGCCGTAGATAAGTTATCTGCACTAAGTAGTATGTCTTTACCTCAACATCAAGTGTATCAGAAGCTAAGCTATTATTTGGCTGCCGAACACTTTGTAAGCAAACGCTACCAACAATCCATCACTTGGTTTGATAAGTCAATAAAATACCCCATAGACAATAAGTTGTTTGCTTTGGCATACTATTGGAAAGCCGAAGCTTATTACCAGACCAAAGATTACGGCAATGCCATTGAATCTTTCAAAGCGTTTAATATAAAAGACGGTTCTTTCTTACTTGAAGAATACAAACAAGCTCACTATTCTTTAGCATATACTTACTATCAATCTTCTAAATATAAAGATGCTATTCTTTGGTTTAGAAAATATATTAGTTTATCCGATGATATTCAAAAGCAAACAGATGCCTATCTCAGATTGGGAGATGCATATTATATGACTCAAGACTACAGCAGAGCCCAAGAGTTTTACGGATTGGCAGAAGAAAGTGGAGCCTTTGACGTTGATTATGCTATACATCAGCAAATACAATGTTTTGGGCTAACTAATCAGAGAGATAAAAAAAGAACGGCACTTAGTCAGTTAATTTCCGATTATCCACAGTCGCTATACAACGATGATGCTATGCTTAATTTGAGTACCATGTATTTGAATGAGGATAGACAGGACGAGTCTGTAGCTTTATTGTCAGACTTGATAAAAAAACACCCCAAAAGTAATTTGGTAAAAACGGCTCTTTTAAAATTAGGTCTGAATTTTTATAACGAAAGTGTTTCAGACTCAGCCATTTATTATTTCAAATCAGTTATTGAAAATTATCCTAATTCTAAAGAGTCTAAAGAGGCCTTAATAGCTTATAAAAATGTTTCTGTAGAATCAGGAGATGTAAAGTCGTACTTCGATTATGTAGGAGAGCTGTCCAATGTAAGTGTAGATATAGCATCTAAAGACTCCATTAGTTATGAAGCCTCAGAAAACTTATATCTCAAGCAAGATTACGAAAAGGCTATCGATGCTTTTGAAAACTATCTGAATGAATTCGATGCTCCTATCTTCAAATTAAACGCTCATTTTTACAAAGCTGAGTCTATCTTTACTTCAGATCCTGATTTAGCTGTAGAGGATTATTTAAGCGTTTTAGAATTTTCACAAAATATATTTACCGAAAGAGCATTAAGCCGTTTGGCACGAATAGAATTTAAAAAAGAAGAATACGGTGTTGCTGCCTTGCACTACACGAATCTAAAAGCAATTGCTCAAGAAAATAGTCTTTTAAGAGAAGCTACGATAAACCTTTTCTACTGCTATAAAAATTTGGACTTGAATGCTAGTTTATTAGAATCTGCCATGGCAGTTCTCTATTTGGATAAGGTTGATGCCGAACTGGCCAATGAAGCCAGATTAGTAATAGCTAACAATTATTTTGACGAATCAGAATTTCATTTAGCTAAAAAAGATTACCAAATTATTGCAGAACAAAATCAGTCTGAGATAGGCTCGAAGGCCAAATACCAATTAGCTTACTTAGCTTATCTGGAAAGAGATTTTGTCCAATCAGAAAAGATAATTTTTGAACTTGCTGAAAACTTTTACAGTGACTTTTACATTGCGAAATCGTTTATTTTATTAGCTGATATCTACAAAGAAAAAGATAACCTTTTTCAGTCAAAAGCTACCTTGCAAAGTATTGTAGATAACTATGACGGAGAAGATTTAAAGGAGATATGTCTGCAGAAAATAGCGGAAATAGATTTGCTTAATGAACAGGCTCAAAAGAACTCTCAAAAAGACGAATTAATAATCAATCTTTTAAACGATATTGAACTTAACGAATTGTTTGAAGAAGAAAATACTTTAGAAGATGAAGAATAAAACTATTGTATTATTTTACATTCTTGGATGTTTCCTTATAGGTCAAAGCATCTTTGCCCAAACAGATGGGGATTTAGGAGTTCAAGAAGTTCAAGTTACAGAATCTTTTATTCCTGATGTGCCAGACGCTATCAAATTGGCTGATAACCCAAAGCTGTCAGATACCATTAAAGTCAATAAAAATATCAGTTACAAGCCATTAAACCGTCGATTTGAAAGTCAGTTGAAGTTGAATCCTATTAAATCTGCTAAGATTAAAGGAGAACCATTATCTAAACTCTATCATACTTACATCTATGGAGGGGTTGGTAATATGAGTATGCCTACATCTAAGATCTTTTATAGTTCTGATAGGAATAAATCTTTGACTTATGGTTTAGCTTTAGGCTATATAGAGTCGTATTCTGATGTTAAAAGTGCTTTTGATAATGAACAAAAAGTATCGGCAGCATTTAGAGAAACAGATTTTTCTGCTTATGTCAAAAAAGATTTTGACTTTGGTATAATTAATACTTATTTCTCTAGACAAGGAAATGTTTTTCAAGCTTATGGCTATAATACTAATTCAAAATTAGAAGAAAAATTTACTCAAGAATATTGGGGGTATTCAACAATGAGTGTATCACTTCAAAGTAAAAACACAGATAAGAGTAAGCCTACCTATTATGCTAAACTATTTGCTTACGATTTAAATGAACAGACTGAAAATTCGGTTTCTTGCTTGTTGTCTGCCCAACAAACTGTTGGTTTGAACGACTATAGTGTTGAGTTGGCTATGGATTATGACTTCAATAACCTTTCAGATAAATACGTCTTTGCAGATAGTCTAGCCAAAGAGTTAATACTAACTTTTAGTCCATCTGTGAGTGGGGAACTTGGTGGTGGTTTTTTAAATTTAGGCTTTGAGCTAAAATCAATGGACACTAGAGATTCTGCTGATATTAGCTATGCTATTTTTCCAAAAATTCATTACGATTATATTTTTTCAGAAAAAAATCAAAGCGCATATGCTGGCGTAAGAGGTGGTCTTGATGAAAATTCGTATTGGACATTAAGTAAAAAGAATCCTTTTATTTTAAATGCTTTGACAACAGATGGTGGTGGCTTAAACCTCATAAATAGTCAGATTAAATACGATGTTTATGTTGGTATGAATTCTTATTTAGGAGCAAATATAAATTGGTCTTCAGAATTATCATATGCTAGAGTACAGAATATGTCCTTTTTCGATTTAGATGATTATTCAACTTATCAAAATAAGTTTAAGGTCGTTTATGATGATGTTAATCATTTATTATGGTCGTCCGAGCTAGATTGGGAAATAAATTCTAACGCTAATCTAAATCTGCAATTAGACTATCATAAGTACGACTTAGATTCTTTGCAAGACTATGCTTACAAGCCTGGTATAGTTTCCAAATTAGGCTTTTCTTATAATATTGGTGATAAAATCTTACCTCAAATTGAGCTAGTTGGTGCATTTGATCGTTCAACGGCTACTGATTCAGCCTCTATAGTGCCATTACTGAATGATATTATAGATGTTAATTTTGCTTTAGAGTACAAATACAATTCTATTTTTTCGGCCTATTTTAAGGCTCGAAATCTGATTGGTGGCTATCAGATTTGGGAAAATTATCCTGTCTTAGGTCCACAAGTCTTTTTTGGCTTGTCTTTCCGTTTTTAAACTTATTCACTAATTGTTAATAAGTAGGTACTATATTTCTTACTTTTTTTTATTGAATTATTGTCCTTTTTTTACCTTTGTTTTAATCTAGTAAATAGCCAAGTTAATAAACAAAAAAAACAATGAGTGAAAATTTAGAAAATAAAGCCGACTACGGTGCTGGTAATATTCAGGTTCTAGAAGGTCTTGAGGCCGTAAGAAAAAGACCAGCCATGTATATTGGTGATATCGGTCAAAAAGGTCTACACCATCTAGTGTATGAGGTTGTAGATAATTCTATTGATGAGGCTTTAGCAGGTCACTGTACCGATATCGATGTTGTTATCAATGAAAATAATTCAATAACAGTAATTGATAATGGTCGTGGTATTCCTACTGACCTACACCCAAAAGAAAAAAAATCTGCCTTAGAAGTTGTAATGACAGTACTTCACGCTGGTGGTAAATTCGATAAAGATTCTTATAAAGTTTCTGGTGGTTTGCACGGTGTTGGTGTTTCTTGTGTTAATGCTCTATCAATACACCTAAAAGTTGAAGTACATAGAAATGGTAAAATTTATCATCAAGAATACGAAAGAGGTGTTCCAATGTATGATGTTAAAGAAGTAGGGACAACCGATAAAACTGGAACAATTGTAACTTTCCTTCCTGATAATGAAATATTTCATGAAACAGTTTACCACTTTGATATTTTACAAAGTCGTTTAAGAGAATTATCTTTCTTAAACAAGGGAATAAAACTTTCTTTGACCGACCGACGTCGTGAAGACGAAGAAGGTAATTTCGTTAAAGATAACTTTGTTTCAGAAAATGGACTGATTGATTTTGTAGAGTTAATAGATGAAAATAGAGATAAGTTACTAGATTCTGTTATTCATATGGATACAGAAAAAAATGGCGTTCCTGTTGAAATAGCTATGCACTATAATACTTCATACAGTGAAAATATACACTCTTATGTCAATAATATCAACACACATGAAGGAGGCACACACCTTTCTGGATTTAGAAGAGCACTTACTAGAACTCTAAAGCGTTATGCCGATGAGTCGGGCATGTTGGATAAAGTTAAGTTTGAGATTGCTGGAGACGACTTTAGAGAAGGTCTAACAGCAGTTATTTCAGTAAAAGTTATGGAGCCTCAGTTTGAGGGTCAAACCAAAACTAAGCTAGGTAATAAAGAGGTTACTGGAGCTGTTGACCAAGCTGTTGGTGAAATGTTAACCTATTATTTGGAAGAAAATCCAAATATGGCAAAACAGATTGTTCAAAAAGTTCTTTTGGCAGCACAAGCTAGAAATGCCGCTCGAAAGGCTCGTGAAATGGTACAGAGAAAGAACGTTCTCTCTGGCTCGGGACTTCCAGGTAAATTGGCAGACTGTTCAGATAAAGACCCAGAAAAATGTGAGATATTCCTTGTCGAGGGTGATTCGGCAGGTGGTACTGCAAAACAAGGTAGAGATAGATTCTTTCAAGCCATTCTTCCATTAAGAGGTAAAATCTTGAACGTTGAAAAAGCAATGCAACACAAGGTTTTTGAAAATGAAGAAATCAAAAATATGTATACGGCTTTAGGAGTCACTATTGGTACTGAAGAAGATTCAAAGGCATTAAACCTTGAAAAGTTAAGGTATCATAAAATCGTTATTATGACGGATGCCGATGTTGATGGTTCTCACATTGCTACTCTTATTCTGACTTTCTACTTTAGATATATGAAAGAGTTGATTGAAAATGGATACCTATACATTGCAACTCCTCCTTTGTATTTAGTCAAAAAAGGTAAAGAACAACATTATTGTTGGTCTGATGAAGAAAGGGATTTGATGGTTGAAAAGATGAATGGTGCTAATATACAGCGTTACAAAGGTCTTGGAGAAATGAATGCTGAGCAACTATGGGATACTACGATGAATCCTGAAACTAGAACCCTAAGGCAAGTAACTATTGATAGTGCTGCTGAAGCAGATAGAATATTCTCTATGCTTATGGGTGATGAGGTGCCACCTCGTAGAGCCTTTATTGAGCAAAATGCTAAATACGCTAAAATTGATATTTAATAACTATTCAATAAATAAAAAAGCCCTCATTTGAGGGCTTTTTTTGTACTTGTATTTTGCTGATTTATCTTACTAAAGTAATCGTACCTGTGCAATTTTCACAATTGGTGTGATCGTAAATTCGGTATTCAAAATCTTGATAGCTTAGTACATAAGAATAGGTTCCAGTAATAAGAGGACTTCCTGTTCTCATATTCGTACCATCCCACGCCATATCTGGATCATTAGATTGGAAGACTAATGAACCGTACCTATCAAAGATAGATATAGAAAACGTTTCTGCTTTCATAGCATGATGAAATATTTTGAACGTATCGTTGTTGCCGTCCAAGTCTGGAGTAAAACCATTAGGAACAAATAAAGTATGTTCTTCTTTTATAGCTAAAGTACCATAGATACTATCTTTACACATGAATTCGTCAGTAACCACTAATTTTAAATCGTAATATTTAATACCTGAACTATCCAAATTTGTTGATAAATCTAAATTCATAACATCTTGAGAATTAGCAGTAAATCCATTGCTTAATTCCCATTGCCATTCTACTATATTTCCTTCTGAATTATCGTACAAGTTGACTGTAGGATAGTTGGTTGTTACCGTGTCATCAAGAACTCTATAGCCAGCTATTACGAAAGGAGGCTGAGTAATTTCGAAAGTTAAATCGTTAATACATTGGTTAGCATCTTCAACGGTAATAGTGTATGAACCCTCCGATAAATCATAGATATTTTGTTCAGTAGAGTAAAACGAATTTTCTCCTTTCCAAACAAATGAAATCGGTAAAAATTGCTCCGAATAAGGTGGGTTGTCAGGCCCACCCCAAGATGACACTTCAATAAAGCCATCGTTATTATAGGTGCAGCTTTTGTGACTGTAGTTGGCAATGTCCAGAGATAATGAATCTGGTTGAGTGATATCAAAAGTTATGCTATTAGGACAGCCTTCTGCATCTTCTACGGTAAATGTATAGCTTCCAGCAACAAGGTTGTATGCATCAGCTTGATTGGATATAATGTCGTTAGTTGATACATCAACCCATTCGTAGGTATATGGTAGCATACCTCCACTTGCTATACAAGCCACCCAAGCATCGTCTCCGCCATAACACCTTACATTAAAACCGTTAAAGTCAGATATTGTACTACTCAGTGAAATAGAAGAATTTTCAGGTAAGAAGTAAGCGGCAGAGTTTTGACAATTGTTATTGTCAGTTACAGTAATCTGATAATTTCCAGATGCCAAATCACTTATCATTGTTGTCCCATTTCCTGTCATAGGATTATCTCCAGTCCAATTGTAAGTATATGGAGTTGTACCACCACTTATAGTTGTGCTAATTACACCATCAATAAACCCAAAGCAGCTTACAGGGTCTATGGATTCAAATATCTCAATGTCTTGTGGCGGTGGAGATATGGTAAAAGGACCTGCTGGATGTTCACAACCTAAATCATCTGTAATCGTTAAGTTGTATGTATCTGATACTAGGTTGCTAATGTCTTCGCTGGTAGATGTGTAATTATTATTTACAGAAGTCCAATCAAAACTGAATGGTGCAGTACCATTAGAGGTTGTGATATCAATTGCACCAAAAATTTCTCCAGGACAAATGTTGTCGTCAACTACAGCATCAATTGTAACTGGAGTGGAAACAAATACTGTTACATCATCAGTATAGGTGTCTGGACACTCAGAAGCAGTTACAGTATAGGTTGTTGTTACTAATGGTGATACGGTTATGTCTGTACCGTTGCCAACTATATTACCCATATCATCTTGCCATACAACATTAGAGTTGTTTGCTCCATCTGGTACAAATCTAAAAGCTTGATTATTACCAGTTAGTTGAGTATTGTTCCAACCTGCTTCAATTAAAAATTGGCTTTCGTCTTCGTTCACTATTCCTAGTACCGATTCGCCATTATTCCAATTAGCACACAAAGGCTGATCTTGAATATGAATTTCGATGACATTGGTTGTTTCAAAAATCTTTATTTGACCATTAAACTGTAATCCTGTACAACTAAAATAACCAAAGTCTTCAAAGGAGGCCACAAACCTTCTAAAAGGAGCAGCGCCATATACATTATAAAATAATCCTCCACCATTATTTGGATTTAAGTCCATCCAAGGTCCCATGATAGCATTAATTACCTGTCCTGGGGGTGCAGCACTTGGAATAGCATAAGTGTTCCAGGGAGAATATGCACTTGCGCCAGTAAGATCGAAGGTCACATAATTATTGGTGGAAATTAAAAGTTGATTAAAAATATTTCCGTAGAAACAAAAATCAAAACCTATATCAATGACTCCTGAATAAATATCATCACCAAGACCATTTAGATTAGTTCCTGAGTTAAAAGGATCCATATCAATAGGAATATTTTCAATGGTATAATCGCTTGTACCAATGGAATTAGGAGTGTAATCGGCAGATAAATCTACATCTTCAATGTCACAAATAATAACATCTGTGCCTGCATCAATCTGAGCGCTTGCATGATTAATACAAAAAAATAATAGTGTGAGTAGAAGGGTTAAGTATCTCATAAATGAACAGATTTTTCTTGTTAAATGTTCAGTCTATAAAGATACAAATAAAATCAAATATCTAAAAGTTAATTTTTAGATAAGCTTATGGCTTCAGTTATTGATGATTTAGTTTATCTAATTTTAATACTTGGTAATAGACTTTTTAAGTATTAAATAATTAATTTTGTCAAAAAATAAAATACTATGAAAGTAACAGTTGTAGGCGCTGGAGCTGTAGGCGCAAGTTGTGCAGAATACATTGCCATAAAAGATTTCGCATCCGAAGTAGTTTTAGTTGATATCAAAGAAAATTTTGCTGAAGGTAAAGCTATGGACTTGATGCAGACCGCTTCTTTAAACGGTTTTGACACAAAAATTGTTGGAAGTACTAACGATTATTCAAAAACAGCAAACAGTGATGTAGCAGTAATTACTAGTGGTATGCCAAGAAAACCTGGAATGACTCGTGAAGATTTAATTAGCATTAATGCTGGAATTGTTAAAATAGTTTCTGAAAATCTAATAAAACATTCGCCTAATGTAATACTAATTATAGTCAGCAACCCAATGGATACGATGACTTACTTAACGCATAAAGTTACTGGTCTTCCAAAGCATAGAATAATTGGCATGGGTGGGGCTTTAGATAGTGCTAGGTTTAAATACAGATTAAGCGAAGCTCTTGAATGTCCAGCTTCTGATATTAATGGTATGGTTATTGGTGGTCATAGTGACAAAGGTATGCTGCCATTGACTCGTTTAGCTACTAGAAATAGTGTTAGAGTTTCAGAGTTTTTAAGTAATGAAAGACTTAATAAAGTGATGGAAGACACCAAACTAGGAGGTGCTACGCTTACTGCTATGTTAGGTACTTCGGCATGGTATGCACCAGGAGCTGCTGTTTCATCTTTAGTTCAAGCTATCGCTTGTGACCAGCATAAAATGTTTCCATGTTCAGCTCTATTAGAAGGAGAGTATGGAATGAGCGATTTATGTATCGGGGTGCCTGTAATTCTAGGGAAAAATGGAATTGAAAAGATTGTTGAAATCGACCTTAATGATGAGGAAAAAGAAAAACTAGCTGAATCAGCTCAAGGGGTTAAAGCTACTAATTCATTGCTGAGCGAAGTCAACTCATAATTTAGATTTTCATAAAATTGTCTTTAAAAGAGTGCCGAAGCTCTCTTTTATTTTTTGATAATTTTTCTCCATTCTGAAACACCATTTTGTTGTATGTGTATCAAATAGTAGCTAGGAGATAAAAAACTAATGTCTATGGTTGAACGCCCCTGAATTTTCTTCTTTAAAATCAATTGTCCAATACTTGAGTAAATAGAAATTTGACTTTCTTTATCAGTATCGATCGTTAGTTGTTTATTACTTGGGTTAGGGTAAATTTTTACTAAAAAATCATTACTGTATTTGTCTAAACTTGTATTGATGCTATCATTAACAAAATAAAATAGACCACCAGACTGCATACCTAAAAACAAGTCTCTTTTACCATCATTAGTAAAATCATCAAAAAGTATTGCTGTATTTTTTCCTTTACCAATAGACTGAAAGTTGTCGCTAATCAGTTCAAAATTCATAGATAAGTCTTTATTCACACTCTTGTAATGGTATACACGACCACTTTCGCTACCAATTAAAAAATTTATTTCATTGTCTTCTTCAAAAACAAAAGGAGTACTAAATCCATACAAACTCTCATCATTATTGACTGATATACCTCCAAAGTCTTCAGTAAGAGTATTAAAGACTGGATTATCAATCGTTCCCATATTTTCGGCGTAAGTAATTGTTCCATCTACTTGACCAATAATTAAGTCAAATAAATTATCATCATTCATATCAAAAAGAAAAGGAGCTGAGTGTTGACCTATGTCAATATTAAAAAAGTTGACATTTTCCAATTCGAATACAGCATCTTGACCCGCATTAGCATTATTTTTAAAATAATGTAATTTGCCATTATTATCCCCTACAATCATATCTACATCGTCATCGTTATCTAAGTCTGCAAGAGCTGGGAAAATACCTTTTACTGTTTCATTGAGTATAGTATCTAAGGCAATTGTTGAAAGACCTCCAAAATCTCTGTCAAAAACTTCAAAATTAGGTTCACTTAGGCTTCCTATGTTTCTAAGTAAGGCGAGTTGAGAAATGAGGTTGCTATTATTAAAATATCCATAATTGCCAATGAGTAAATCTTTTAAGCCATCGTTGTTGTAGTCAATAACTATAGGATAAGCTCCTGAGCCAAAATCTAATGTATTGTCTTGAAGAAAATCTTTCTGACTAAATTCAAAAGTAGGGTTATCGTCTTGAGCAGTATTTAAGAATACCATTATACTTTCAAAATTCTCCGAGTTGTTGTCAATGTTAGGACTGACTACCAAATCTTTAATATCATCGTTATTTAAATCTAAATAAAAAGCGGCAGGAAAAGAATTGATTTCAGCACTTATATCACTTCCATTTCCTATTGGAAAATCTTGATTGACAGAAACCATACTTGCATTTTGGGAGTCACCACCATTAATCAATAAGTTTAAGTTATTAAAAGATACGTCACCTAAAATGAAATCCATATCGTTGTCCCCGTCCATATCAATAGCCAAAGATGATGAGCCACTATGAGCTCCAGATGATCGAGTTTCTCCTTGTTCAACTATTGCATCTTCATTACAACTATTGAAGTCATAAGTGTTTAATCCTTCAAAGAATTCTCCCCAACAATCAGTTTTCAATTCAAAAACTAGGCTTTCACAATTACCATACAGTTCTTGACTTTGATTCTGATGGTATTCTACATAGCCACCGCTTTGTTTGAAAGTTAGCACGTCAATATCTTGGTCGCCATCTACATCAACAAAAGATGGAATGTCGACTTCTGATATGATTATAGCACTAACAATAGGTCCTAAGTCACTAATTAAAGCTTGTGTTTCGATTTGAAAACTTAGATTTTCGCCTTGAGAAGTGTTTCTATATACCTTCACATAACTGTCGTTATAGGTGAAAATATCTTCCTTGCCATCACTGTTGAAGTCAACTAATAAAGCCCATTTGTTTAGCTCTGGAAAATCCTTACTATAATCTTGGCTGTAATCAAAATCAGTGCCTACGCCATCATTATTATTAAGAAAACATAAAACTCTATCACCCACCCGTTCAAATACAAAGATGTCTTTCTTTCCGTCACTGTTTAAATCAATATTTGACAATTGACAAGAATTCAGTCCGCCTGTAAGAGGGTTTTTAATCAAACTTCCATTTTCTATAATAGAGAGTTCGGATTGTTTAAGAAACTGCCCGAAAATCGTAAATGGAATAATTAAAATGGATAGCAATAGTGCTTTTTTCATACTTACAAACTTACGATTTAAAATTTTGAAAAAACTTATCTCAAAATATAATGAAATTGAACACATATAGTAATATTAGTAAATCTGATTTAAATTGCTATTTCAAAATTGAAATTCTATATTTGCCCGTTCTAAATTAAAATATTATGCAAAATAAAAGTTTTGTTTCTCTGTTCGCAATAGTCTTTGCTGTTGTTTGTTTATATCAACTATCATTTACATGGATTGCTCAAGGTGTTGAAGATGATGCTATTGAGTATTCGAACGGAGACGAATTAAAAGAAAAAGCGTATTTGGACTCTATATCTTCAGAGCCCGTATATAATATAGGTGTTAAAAATTATACTTACAACGAATGTAAATCTAGAGAGTTAAACCTAGGTTTGGATCTTAAAGGTGGTATGAACGTAACTCTTGAAGTTTCCGTTGTAGATGTAATTAGAGCAATGTCTAATTACAACAAGGACGCAAACTTCAATGCTGCTATTAATATGGCTATTGACAAACAATTAGATAGTCAAGACGATTTTGTGACTTTGTTTGCTCAGTCCTTTACTGAAATAAACCCCGAAGGTAAATTAGCTTCAATTTTCTATACCCCTGAATTAAAAGATAAAATAACATCTACTTCTACTAATGATGAAGTTATGGGTGTAATTCGTCTAGAAGTTGAAGACGCAATCGATCGCTCATTCAATATTTTAAGATCAAGGATTGACCGCTTTGGTGTGTCACAACCTAATATTCAACGTTTAGAAGGTTCGGGTAGAATTTTAGTTGAATTGCCCGGTGTTAAGGATCCTGAAAGAGTTCGTAAGCTTTTACAAGGTACTGCTCAATTAGAATTTTGGGAAACCTACGAAAATGCTGAAATTTTAGGTGCTATTGATCAAATTAACGCTTATTTAAAATCTCAAGTTGTATTAGAGGAAGAAACTGCTTCAGAAGTAGAAGAAGTTCAAGAAGAATCAGCCCCAGAAGACGACTTTGATTCTTCATTGTCTATTGATGACTTGAGTGCAGATAGTGAGGCCGCTTCAGATTCTGCGGCAATGACTGCTGAACAGTTTTCTAGAGAAAACCCATTGTATGCTGTTTTATTCCCTAATCTAAATCAGTCCAACCAACCAAACGAAGGTCCTGTATGTGGTATTTCTTCGGTCAAAGATACTGCGGCGGTTAACGCTTATTTGAATATGGATGAAGTAAAAGACATCTTGCCAAGAGATGTGCGTTTTGCTTGGACTGTTAAGCCTTACGATCCAGAAGGAAAATTTGTTCAGCTTGTAGCTCTAAAAGTGACTACAAGAGATGGTAAAGCCGCAATGGAAGGTGATGTAGTAACAGATGCTCGAACAGATTTCGGTCAATTCAATGGTGCGCCAGAAGTTTCTATGGCAATGAATGCAGAGGGTGCTAGACAATGGAAGAGATTAACAGCTGATAATATTGGTAAAAGCGTTGCTATTGTACTTGACAATTATGTGTATTCTTTCCCAACTGTTCAAGCAGAAATTTCTGGTGGAAGATCGCAGATTACTGGTAACTTTAGTATAAACGAAGCAAATGACCTTTCCAATATTTTAAAGTCTGGTAAATTACCTGCTCCAGCAAGAATTATTGAAGAAGCAATTGTTGGTCCGTCTCTTGGTCAAGAAGCTATTGACTCAGGGCTAAGGTCTTTCATTATTGCATTGTCTATAGTATTGTTATATATGATGTTCTATTACAGTTTTGCAGGATTAGTATCTAATATTGCTCTACTAGCAAACCTTTTCTTTGTATTTGGTGTATTATCTTCTTTAGGAGCCGTACTTACTTTACCTGGTATTGCTGGTATTGTTCTAACTATTGGTATGTCAGTAGATGCAAATGTACTTATTTATGAAAGAATTCGAGAAGAATTGTTAAATGGTAAAGGTCTTAAATTAGCTGTTTCCGATGGATATAAAAATGCTTATAGCTCAATCATTGATGCTAATGTAACCACACTATTAACAGGTATAATACTTTATATATTTGGCTCAGGCCCTATTAAAGGTTTTGCAACAACTCTTGTTATAGGAATTCTGACTTCTTTATTCTCAGCTATTTTCATTACGAGATTAATTTTCCAATGGAGACTTGAGAAAAAAGGCACAGCTTCTTTTGATAATTCTATCACTAGAGGTGCGTTTAAAAACACAGCCATTGACTTCATAGGAAAGCGTAAATTTTTCTACGGAGTTTCATCCTTAATTATTTTAATTGGAATAGGTTCTTTAGTGACTAAAAAACTTAATTATGGTGTAGATTTCAAAGGTGGTAGAACATTTGTTGTACGTTTTGATGAGCCTGTTGATAACGAGGCTGTAAGAAATTCGTTAGCTGATTATTTTGTTGATGATTCGGGTCTTAAAATGTTCCCTGAGGTAAAAACTTTTGGAGATAACAATCAAGTTAAGATTACTACTAAATTTCTTATTGATAGTAAAGAATTGAGTGCTGATGTGGTGGTAGCTGAAAAATTAGATAACGGTTTGTTGGGTATTGGCAACTATGAAATTATGAGTTCTCAAAAAGTAGGTCCTACTATTGCTGATGATATTAAGGTTTCGGCTTTATGGTCAATAATGTTCTCATTACTTGTTATTTTCTTGTACA
>CAJWHN010000024.1 GCA_913041085.1 uncultured Flavobacteriales bacterium
AGGTTTTCGTCAAAATTTCCACCTCTAACAGTATATTGAGAACTTAATTCTGTCGATGAATTAACACCTGGTAAAGTTTTAATTAAGCCTTCAACACCTCCACTAGCAGTAGGGATTGAGACAGCGTGTTTAGCATCTATCTTTTCAAAGGTGTTAGAACGTGTTTTTTGGTCTTCTATTTCTACATTATCTATAGATATACCAAGGTTTTCTAAGGTAATATCAAGCTCATAATTTTGCCCCTTTTTTAGCATAGGAAGTTTAATAGTTTTGGTTTTGTAGCCAATAAAAGAAAAACTTAACTCTTGCTCTCTATTGGCCGAAACATCGATAGAATATTTTCCGTTACCATCTGATATTGTTCCTTTAGATTGGTTAATGACACTGACATTGACACCTTGAAGAAAAAAGTTTTCAGAAGTGCTTATTACACCATTAACATTTTGTCCAAAACCATTATAGGAAAGGAATAAAATTATTATTAATGAATGCCTGGAAACACCTTTTAACATAGATTCGCAAATGTATTAATATTCATATTAACTTTATTTTAGATAAACACATTTATTTTAAATTTGGCGTCAATAGAATAACTTATAATTTTTAGATATAGTATTTATGAAAAAAATATTGGTTTTATGTACTGGTAATTCTTGCCGTTCTCAGATGATGGAAGTTGTCCTCAAAGACTTATTAAGTGCATCTCAATTTGAGGTTTATAGTGCCGGTGTAGAGGCTCATGGTATCAATCCCTATATGAAACGAGCAATGGAGAACAAAGGCTATTCTTTAGAAGGGCATACTTCCAATACTATGGATGAATATGCGCATTTACATTTCGATTATGTCTTTACGGTTTGTGACCATGCTAAAGATAATTGTCCATACTTTCAAAATGCTACACAACGAATACACCACTCTTTCAATGACCCTGCAGATGCAAAAGGAAATGATGAAGAAAAAATGCTAGTTTATGATAAGGTTAGGGATGAAATAATTTCTTATTGTAAGAGCGCTATTCAAAGTCTTTAATTTCTATCTATAGAAAACGGCTTGGTATTCCGTAGCGTTGTTTACAGAATCATAAACAACCAATTTAAAGACATATTTTCCAGCTTTTAAATCTTTTTTAAAATAATGCGTAAGCTTATTACTTTTAGGCTCATATTCCATTAATACCCATTCGTCATTTATTGTCGCTGAATAGGTCTTAACGCCACTTTCTCCGTCTTTAATGGTCATTTTTAATGTTGAACTTTTCATCGTTTTACCTGGATATATATTTAGACCTTTTACAACTGGATTAATAGTGTCTATGGCTACTGTGAAATTACCGAATAAGCGAGTTTTTACAGAAATTTTTCCGTCTTTGTAATTGCCGCCAACATAGTTCGGTTTACCTTTTTTATTGAGTTTACAAATGTATGATTTGGAGGTCAAACTATCAGGTACAGTAGTTCTTACAGATAGGGCGTAGGGACTATGAACAGTAGATTCTTCATTTTGAACACAATGTATAGGAGAATGAAAAATATCACTTGAGTCTTCAAAGACTTTATATGTAAAGAATAAGGTATCGTATAAGGAGTATTTAGGTATTTCTATGGAAAGTAGTTCATTACCAAAAGTATTATGTTCTTCATAAGGAAAAATAGAAGTGAATTTCACGGTGTCTTTAGAAGTGTTATCTGATAAAATCTGCTCAGACTTCTTGACCTTAAAATTCAATTCAGAAAAATTTTTATAAGCATCTTTTACTCTAATCACTACTTTCTGCGTACCATTTTTAGGCTTAATAATTCCTTTGTTGGCAACATAATCGTATATGGATAATTTGTTGTTTGGCTCAAGAAAACACTTGTGTAATTTTCTTTTGTTTGTGACTTTTTCAGAATAATCCAAATGAGAGTTGATATAGCGTGTTTCATGAAAACCAAATTCCTTCATAGTGTGGGAATATATCAACTGACTATCTACTAAGACCTCAATGGAATACACCCCGTTTTTATTATTGGCTTTATTCAATAGGTCGTAAGTATTTATACCCAAAGCATATGGCCCGCTGACCTCGATGGTTTTGTCGATGTAACAATTCTTAGCAGACCCTTTAACTGAATAAAGTTTATCTTCATTATCACCGTCAATAACAGTCTTTTTTGCCTTGGAATATACTTTCAATTCTTTGATTACTGGCGGAATATTGTCAGTAATATCAAAGCCAAAAAGTAAACCATTCTGTGGGTATTGATTTTGACTATTTCTAATTTCAAAATGGAGGTGAGGGGCTGCTGAACTACCAGTGTTTCCAGAAAGCCCAATAATTTCGCCTTTCTTTACTCTTAAGTCATCTTTAGTTGGAAATAATTCAATGTCATAGCTTTGGTTTTTGTATTGGCTGCTTATAACATAATCTTGAATAGCGCCAGTATAACGCATCAAATGGGCATAAACCGAACTGTAGCCGTTGTCGTGTGTAATGTAAATGGCCTTACCATAGCCCCAAGGAGAAACTTTTATTCTAGAAATATAGCCGTCAGCAATGGCATAAACTCTTAAGCCTGATTGTCCTTGGGTTTTGATGTCGATACCTGCATGAAAATGATTACTTCGTAATTCTCCAAATGTGCCTGACAACACCAATGGAATATCTAGAGGAGGATGAAAGTCTTGAGGATGTTCTTGTCCAGAACTCATTAAACTAAACAACAGCAATATAACAACAAAACAAATTTTATACATTAATTATAATCTTTAACTAGTTCAACAAATATTTGCAAAAATAATACTATAAAAATTAACCTAATACTTTGTATTTAAGTATTGCAATGTTACCTTTGTTAATCATATCAATTGAGGATATTTTTGCTGAATATGAAAGCTACCATTGAGAGATTACATAACAAGTTAGAGTCATTAGTCGCTAATTATCAGCAACTTAAAGTGGAGTTAAAAGCCTCGAATCAGAAGGTTGATGTTTTATCTAAACAATTAGATGAGCATAATCAAACTATCCAACAATTGAATGAAAAAAATAAAGTTTTGAAGCTTTCATCTTCTATTCAGGTTGAACAAGGAGATAACAAAGCAGCTAAACAAAAAATAAATGAGCTAGTGCGAGAAATAGATAAATGCATTGCCTTGTTAAATAAATGATTGAAATCGCTTTATGCAACAACTTAAAATTAAAGTAACAGTAGCCAACAGAGTATATCCTCTTACCATAAATAGGAAAGATGAGGAAGGTGTTCGAAAGGCAGTTAAAACTATCGAGGATAGGCTGAAGCTTTATGAAGCTAAATTTGAAGCTCGAGACACTCAAGATTTACTGAGTATGTGTTTGCTTGAAATGGCTGTAAAAGTACTAGGAGATGAGCAAAAGATTAAAGTTAACAGTAGTCTTGAAGATCAGTTATTGGCAATAGAATCTATTATCGATAGTCATTTATAAAAATGTTCTTTACATAATACCCGCGTCATTCAATCCAGTTTTTAAACTCAACACGTTTACATTCGAGGACTGACTTATGCCTTCAAAAACCGGCCTCAACCTTTATGGTTTCTTAACAGAACAGTGGACTTTTGCGATTGTGTAGCTACCTCATTCATTATCTTAAGGAGTTTATTAGCTCATCGTTTGATGTGGGTATTTAATTTTAAACTTAAAACAATGAACTCAATTTTAATTTTGATGACGCTTACAGGAGTTTTAGTTGGTGGTGTATTAGCGTACTTAGTTATTAGCTACAACTCAAAAAAGCAATCAAATTCAATCATATCCGAAGCCAAAAAAGAAGCTGAACAGATTAAAAAAGATAAAATTCTTCAAGCTAAAGAAAAATTTATCGAACTAAAATCTGAACATGAGAAGGTTATCAATCAGCGTAATCAAAAGTTAGCTCATTCTGAATCTAGAGTGAAAGAAAAGGAAAGTAAGCTTTCACAAAAAATAAATCATGTCAGTAATAAGGAGAAGAAATTAGATGAAATCAGAAATTCTATCTCTAGACAGTTAGATGTACTCAAGCAAAAAGAAGATAAATCTAATAAAATGCTTGAAAAACAAATTGAGGCACTAGAGGCTATTTCTGGCTTATCAGCGTCTGAGGCAAAAGAAGAATTAGTACAAGCCTTGAAAGACGAAGCAAAAACAAAATCCTTAGCCTATGCTCAAGAAATAGTCGAAGAAGCTAAACTGACGGCAAGTAAAGACGCTAAAAAAATTGTAATCCAAACTATACAAAGAGTAGCGACAGAACAAGCTATCGAAAATTCAGTGTCAGTATTCAATATAGATAGTGATGATGTCAAAGGTAGAATTATCGGTAGAGAGGGAAGAAATATTCGTTCTCTAGAGGCTGCTACTGGAGTAGAAATTATTGTTGATGACACTCCTGATGCTATATTATTATCATGCTTCGACCCTGTTAGGAGAGAGGTCGCTTTATTAGCTCTACATAAATTGGTTACAGACGGTAGAATACATCCTGCACGAATAGAGGAGGTTGTCAAAAAGACGAGAAAACACATTGAAGAAGAAATTATTGACATTGGTAAACGAACATCTATAGATTTAGGAATTCACGGTTTACACCCCGAAATGATAAGAATTGTAGGGCGTATGAAATACCGTTCTTCCTATGGTCAAAACCTTTTGCAACACTCAAGAGAGGTCGCTAATATGTGTGCTACTATGGCTTCTGAATTAGGTTTAAACCCTAAAGCGGCCAAACGAGCTGGTTTGTTACACGATATTGGAAAGGTTCCTGATGATGAGCCAGAATTGCCTCACGCTATTTTGGGTATGAAATTAGCTCAAAAATACGGTGAAAAAGAGCATATATGTAACGCTATTGGTGCTCACCATGATGAAATAGAGATGACTTCTATGATTTCGCCAATCGTACAAGTTTGTGATGCTATTTCAGGGTCAAGACCAGGTGCTAGACGTGAAATTGTAGAATCTTATATAAAACGTATTAAAGAGTTAGAAGACACTGCTCTCGCTTATCCTGGTGTTTTGAAATCTTATGCTATTCAAGCAGGCCGTGAGTTAAGAGTTGTTGTAGAGAGTGAGAAAGTAACGGATACCGACGCAGAAAAGCTATCCTTTGAAATATCTCAAAAGATAGAAACTGAAATGACTTACCCTGGTCAAGTTAAAGTAACTGTTATCAGAGAAACGAGAGCGGTAAATTTTGCTAAATAATTTTAAGATAATTTAAAAAGTCTGATGAGTGTAATTATCTCTTGAGCTTTTACTTTCTTAGACTTAAATGTAAACGAATGCAGTAGGTTATTCAATAATCGTTTGACAATAGCGGTATTGCCACAAGGCGTAAAGTACTTAGACTCTTCTTTTAGTTTTTCTCTTTTCAAAAAAACCTGCAAATCTTGTCGATTTATTATTGCACCTTTGCTAAATGGATTGATATAAAATTTTATAGGGTCTCCATTTATTTCATTTTCATCTTCAAAACCTATGATAAAATGCTTAGGCATATTTACACCACATATAGGCAAACCTATTTGTTCAGCAATAATAATGTAAAGCATAGATAGCGATAGGGGATTACCCTTATGCTTATCAATGACAGTGTTGATGAAAGAGTTGTCTGGCGATTGAAAGTTTCTTGTATTTCCTCTAAATCCATTTTGGGTAAAAAAGACCTTATTAAAAGCAGATATTTTTTCTAGTTCAGAATATGTTTGTTCTACCTCTACATTGATTTGAGAAACTAAATTATAAATCTTTGTTCTGTAAAATTGTTCGTCAATATCGGGGTATTGGTACTTGCTAATGATGAACCAAGCCTCAAGAAGATTCTTATCCTTTTTTTGAATCCATTTCTTTAAGGATTTAACAATATCTCTAAAATGTATTTCGTGAATAATTTTCTCTGCTCTATCTTGAACTGAGCTGTCAAAATTGCTTTCCCAAGCATTTTCGAGTTCTGGCAACACCTCAATACCTAACTCTACAAGTCTTGATTTGACGGAATCAAATACCTCCTTATCAGGGTCTTCCAAAAGACTAATTAAAGCATTTAACTCTTTATCATTCATTTTAAACTAATTTGTCTAGTGCTTGAAAAATTAAATTATCAATAGCACTTTTGTAGTTAGTGGAGCGTTGGTTGGTTGCTCTGTTTGCTAAAATTGTACAAAGTGTAAGGCAATTATGCCCCATCAATTTTCCTAAGCCATACAAAGCAGAAGTCTCCATCTCAAAGTTAGTGATTTTTATGCCATTATTATTAAAATTAAGCATTCTTTGGTGTAAATCTTCAATAGCGAATGGTATTCGCATTTGACGGCCTTGGGGTGCATAGAAGCCGGGTGCTGTTATTGTTATTCCCTGAGTAAAACCTTCAAATTTATTTAGCAAATCTTTGTTTGCAGCATAAACATAGGGTTTGGATAGGGAAGTAGGCCACTGTAATTGTTGGTCAATAGCATTTTGTATTTCGTGGTCGAATTGGTTATTGGCATAAAAATGCATCAAATTATCTATGCCTAATCCATAAGATGAAACGACTATGGAGTTTATGTTTATCTCTTTTTGTATAGTGCCAGATGTTCCTAGTCGAACTAGATTAAGGCTAGTCTTTTCTTTTAGCTCTTGACCACTTTCTAAGTCCGTATTTACTAAGGCATCTAATTCATTAAGTACTATATCAATATTGTCTGTGCCTATACCAGTAGAAATAGCACTTATTCTTTTTTCACCAATATATCCAGTATGAGTAACAAATTCACGGTTAGTAATTTGATATTCTATACTATCAAAGTGCTTTGATATTTCGCTGACTCTTCCTTGGTCACCAACTAAAAATATATCTTTAGAAATATGTTCTGGTAGTAAATTGAGGTGATAAACTCCTTTTATATCCTTAGCATTCGATTTCATCTTCTTTTTGTTTACTTTTGCACTAACAAAGCTATAATAATTATGACTTCTAATGATATTATTCTTGTCCCAATTGGTTTTACTAATCAATCCCTAGTTGCTTTACGACAAGCAGTTATCGTTGCCAAACATACAAATTCTGAATTGTTTCTTGTGTCGGTAGTTGAAATGCCAACAGCTTTACAAAAGATTTTTTCAGATTATGAAGAAAAACAGAAACAATTCAAGGATAAGCTAAGAGAAAATCTCGTTGAATTGAGCAATAAATATTGCGAGGGTGTATCTAACGTGAAGTGTTTAGTATCTTCTGGTAAGATATATGAAGAGATTACTGATCTTGCAGAATCAGTTGGTGCTAGTCTTATTGTTATGGGTACAGATGGAACTCCAAAAGACATCAAGAAAAAGTTTATTGGTTCTAATGCCAATAAGGTGGTAAGGTCAGCACCTTGTCCAGTAATTACTATTAAAGGCAAGTCAATTAGTGAATCTTGTGACTTAATAGCTTTACCTTTAGATTTGAATAAAGAAACTCGTGAAAAGGTGACTAATGCCATTCAATTTGCTAGATTATTTAACTCTGAAATTCGAGCGTTTTCCGTATCATATACTAATGATGACGAGGCCACTAAAAATAAGCTAAACAGAACGCTTTCTCAAGTAAGCGAATTTATCACTTCTAAGGCTGTTAAATGCAGTACTGAACTTATAGAAATATCGTCTTCTGCAAGTTTTTCAGGTTCTATAGTAAAGTACACTGAAGATATTTATGCTGATTTGATTATGATAATGACAAAAGGAGAAGAAAATTTAGACTTAAACTTCCTAGGATCTAACGCTAGAAAATTAATTAATAAATCGGATATTCCAGTAATGAGTATAAGACCTGCTGCTAAAAAAGACACGTCTTCTTTCACCATTCAATAATTTTTTTGTTCATAAACTTTTTGAAATTTTGAATATTAGCAATATGCATTTGTTAATTTTGTTCGTTCAATAATTTATGAAACTTCTAAGCTCACTATTAATTCTTATTTTTTCTTTCTTGGCTTTTAATTTCCAAGAAGATGACCCTATTCAAAATCCTCCATTTTACTTTACAGATACTACTTGGGTAAACCAAGTGATGTCGTCACTAACTTTAGAGCAACGCATTGCTCAATTATTTATGGTCGCTGCCTATTCCAATAAGGGTGTATCACATCAGCAAGAAATTGAAAAACTAATCAGTAAATACCACATTGGAGGTTTAATGTTTATGCAAGGTGGACCCATACGACAATTCCATTTAACAAATAAATATCAATCTTTAAGCAAAGTGCCCTTGATGATTGCTCAAGATGCCGAATGGGGATTGTCTATGCGTATTGATAGCACTATTCGTTATCCTTGGCAAATGACCTTGGGGGCTATTCAAGATGATAGTTTAATTTATCAAATGGGATTAGATGTTGCTGAGCAATGCCGAAGGTTAGGCGTTCACATCAATTTTGCACCTGTTGTTGATGTCAATTCTAATCCTAAGAACCCCATAATAAATAACCGTTCTTTCGGAGAAAACCCATACCGTGTTGCTCAACAGTCTTTAGCCTATATGCAGGGATTACAAGATGGTGGTGTTATGGCATGTGCCAAGCATTTTCCCGGTCATGGTGATACCGATTCAGATTCTCATAAAACATTACCTACTATCAATCATTCTTACGAAAGATTAGATACGGTGGATTTAATTCCATTTAAAACTTTATTTGACAAAGGGCTTGGGAGTGTTATGGTAGCACATTTACATATTCCCATTCTAGACGATACCGACTCTTTAGCTTCGACCTTATCTCCTAATGTAGTTAAGGACTTATTGAAAGATACTTTAGCTTTTAAAGGCTTAGTATTTACAGATGCATTAAATATGAAAGGAGTCAGTCAATTTTATGAGCCTGGTGAGTTAGATTTGAAAGCCCTTTTAGCTGGAAACGATGTCTTACTTTTTGCCGAAGATGTACCCAAAGCTATTCAAAAAATTAAAGAAGCTATTATCAATAAAGCTATTAGTGAGGAGGAAATTAATAGCCGTTGTAGAAAAATTTTAATTGCAAAAAAATGGTTTGGATTAGATGAAAGGGTACACCTTAACTCCAGTAATTTAATACAAGATTTGAATATTAAAAGGTATGAGGCATTGAATCGAAAGTTAGTAGAAAAGTCTATGACTGTTTTACAAAATAGTGATGATCTATTGCCTTTAAAACGATTAGACACCCTAAATATCGCCCTTGTTTCAATTGGTGAACAGTCCAATCAATTCCAACAAATATTGTCCAATTATGCCCCTATAAAGACCTTTCATCTTAGTGAGCAGCACAGCGATAAAGAAAGAAAAAAGATATTGGATTCATTGGCTCAATTCAATCTAGTAATTGCTAGTGTTCACAAATCCAATAAACACGCTTGGAAATCCTACCGAATCCATCAGAATACAGATTTATTTTTACAAACTTTAGCCTTACAGTCTAAAGTAGTTTTAAGCATTTTTGCTAACCCATATTCTATTAGTGATTTACTGATGACTTATTCTTTTGACGGCTTACTTATGGCTTATCAAAATTCGAATGAGTCTCAATTTTATGCAGCTCAGCTTATATTTGGAGGAATAGGAGCAGATGCCACTTTACCTGTTTCCAACAAACATTTTGACGAAGGTTTTGGATTAACAACTAAACCCTCACGTCTTAAATACGATTTTCCTGAAAGTTTAGGTATGGATAGTAAATTACTACTAGAGATAGATAGTATAGCTTTAGATGCTATTGAAAAAGAAGCTACACCAGGTTGTCAGATTTTAGCTATCAAAGACGGTGTAGTATTTTACAATAAAAGTTATGGACACCATACCTACAAGAAAAATAAGGCTGTAGAGAATTCGGATATTTATGATTTAGCCTCATTAACCAAAATAATTGCTTCTGTTCCTGCATTGATGCATTTGGAAGAAAATGGACAAATGCATTTGGATAGTTCTTTACAACATTTTATTAGCCTTGCTGATACCTCCAACAAGAAAAACCTAACTATTAGAGAAATTCTAGCCCATCAATCTGGACTAGCATCTTGGATACCATTTTACAAGGAAACACTCGAGGAGGACGGTTCTTTACGTGACACATTGTATAGCACAGTTTATTCGGATACATTTTCTGTAAAAGTAGCTGATGGTATTTTCTTACATAAAAGCTATCCAGACAGTATTATGGCTCGAATATTGGGTACGAAACTCAAGCCCAAAACATACAAATACAGCGATATGGGCTTTTATATTTTTAAAGATATTATTGAGCATAAAACCAACTTAGCCTTTCAAGATTTTGTAAGCCAACAATTCTATAGCCCATTGGGTTTAAGTACTATGGGGTTTTTGCCCAAAAATCGATTCGACAGCAGTCGTATAGTACCGACCGAATTTGACTATTACTTTAGGAGTCAGCTTTTGCAAGGTGATGTGCATGATATGGGAGCTGCTATGCTAGGTGGCGTAGGCGGTCATGCGGGGCTTTTTTCAAATGCCAACGATTTAGGAATTTTTATACAAATGCTACTTCAAAAAGGATACTATGGTGGTGAACGCTATTTCCATAACTATACCGTCAATCAATTTACTAAATGTCAGTTTTGTAAGGAAGAAAATAGGAGAGGCGCTGGTTTTGATAAAGCTGTTTTAGAAGGGCAAGAAGGTGGCCCAGCCTGTGATTGTTCTCCTTCTTCAAAAGCCTTTGGGCACAGTGGCTTTACGGGTACTTTAGTATGGGCTGACCCTGACGAACAATTTGTTTATGTATTTTTGTCCAATAGAATACATCCAACTTCAGAAAACAAAAAATTGTTGGAAATGGACGTGAGGACTAAGATTATGCAAGTGTTTTATGATGCTATAAGAACCGTTTATTGATGCACAAATCGTTAAAAATAGGTTTAGTTTGTTATCCTACCTTTGGTGGTAGTGGTATTGTAGCTACTGAATTAGGTAAGGCCTTGGCTGAAAAAGGTCATGAAATACACTTCATTACATACAGTAAGCCTGTTCGTATGGAATGGTTTACTAAAAACATGTATTATCACGAAGTATCTGTATCTGATTATCCACTATTCGAATACGCTCCTTACGAATTGTTACTCTCTAGTAAATTGGTAGATGTTGCTATCAATCAGAAGTTAGATATTTTGCATGTGCATTATGCCATACCACACGCTTCGGCAGCCTTTTCTGCCCAACAAATATTGAAGACTAGAAATATAGATTTACCTTTTATTACCACTTTACACGGTACGGACATTACTTTATTGGGCAAGGATAAATCCTTTCAGCCAGTCATAGAATTTGCCATAAACCAATCCGATTCTGTGACGGCTGTTTCGGAAAGTTTAAAAGAGGATACCTATCAATTTTTTGACATCAAGAAGGATATAGAAGTCATTCCTAACTTCATAGACCCTAGTTTATACCATTTTGCTGAAGATATTGAATTGAGAGCTCAATTTGCTGAAAAGGACGAAGTGATTATCACTCATATTTCTAACTTCAGAAAAGTCAAGCGGGTGGACGATGTCATTCGTATTTTTGAAGGCGTACAACAGCAATTGTCTGCCAAACTACTGATGGTTGGCGATGGTCCTGAGTTGCATCAAGTTAAAAATTTAGCTAGAGAGCTAGGTATTTCCGATAAGGTTTTCTTTTTGGGCAAATCTAAGCGTATAGAACAGATTACAAGCATATCGGATGTTTTCCTTTTACCTTCTGAAACAGAAAGTTTTGGTTTGGTAGCTCTTGAGGCTATGGCATCAGGAGTAGCGGTAGTATCTTCCAATGTCGGTGGTCTGCCAGAGGTCAACAAAGATGGTGTAACTGGTTTTTTAAATGAAGTTGGGGATATTGAGGGTATGATAGCTAGTGTATTGACTATCCTTAAAGACAAAGACACTTTAGCCCGTTTTAAAACCAATGCCCTAGAGCATTCTCAGAAATTCGAGCTAAACAAGATAGTCCCTGAATATGAGAACTTATACCTTTCTCTAGTGAAGAATTAAGCCCCCAGACGTTTACAGTGGTAGCCTTTCTTTTGCAGTAGTTCCATTACTTTATCTCGAACATTGCCTTGAATAATGATTTCTCCATTTTTGGCGCTACCACCTACACCACATGCCGATTTTAGAGCTTTTCCTAAGTCTTTCAAGTCACTCTCTTGACCTACAAAACCTTTGACGATAGTGGCGACTTTACCACCTCTATTTTTTTTATCAATCCAAACTTCTAAGCGTTGATTTTCGATAGCTAGTGTTTCTTCTTCGCTTTCGTATTCGTACTTAAAATTAGAATTGGTAGAATACATTACGCCGATTTTATTTTTTTTCCTTTTAGCCATAGGGAATATATACGTTTAATGTTTTAGGATGGGTATCTATGTTTATTTTTTTGCCAAGGTCGTGCCCTTCTCCATCGAGGTGGCTCTGACCATTTTGACAACTTATTGTTATGCTTTTGGTTTTGATGATAGTCATGTATTTAGACTGGTGTATTTTGCCTGTAAATAGACGATACAACAATACAGGAACTAGAAAACGTCTAAAGTCTTTCAAGACACAAATTTCTGTTAAACCATCGTCTACTTTACTTTCAGGCGATATCTGAGCACCATTTCCAAACTGAGTCGCATTGGCCCATGAAATGATGACGGCATTATACACTTCTTTTTTACCATCGTATTCTAGTGTATAATCTTGAGCTGGGTAGATGGCACACTCACGCAAGACCAATTTGACGTAAGATGAAAAGCCCCTTACCTTAGTCGTTGCAAAAAGGTGAGCGATATGAGCATCGAAGCCAACACCAGCAACATTAAAAAAGGGTAGTCCGTTAGCTGTGCAGCTATCTATGGTTTTGAAATCTGAAATGTTAAGTTGCTTAATGGCTTTGTCAATATCTCTTTCCATACCAAAATGAAAAGCAAAACCATTACCAGAACCACAAGGCAGTACTGCTAAAGCCGTTTGACTTCCTAATAATCCTTTAGAACATTCGTGCATAGTGCCATCGCCACCAACAGCTACTACCACATCTATCTTATCTTTTACTGCTTGTTGCGCCAATTCAGTAGCATGTTTTGGTCTTTCTGTATAGAAATAGTCAAAATCAAATTTGTTCAAGTCAAGGTGCTTTTCAATGCGACTTTCTAAACCTTTATGTTGGGCTTTACCAGAGATGGGATTGATGATAAATCTAATTTTCATGGACACTCATTTGGTTAGTAATCATAGAGTTATTATAGCCTTGTTTGATAGCTTTTAACCGATTTACAAGAATTCGCGAATTGGGTATACTCTCTTTCAATGTTTTATCCTTGTAGGTGGTATAGACTTCATCTTTATTCACAATTACAACTATCGTCACCACAATTGGATTTAGGCTTTCGCAGGGTTTTAATCAGATAAACTACAGCTGAAAACACTAAAAGTATGATAATGATATTTTCCCAATACATTGCTTGAAATTTATTGCACAAAGTAACGAATTATTCTATTTTTACTCACTTAATGAAGGAATAAAGTTTATGGTATTCAATAGAAAAGGTATCCCTGACGAGCAACTTTTAGATTTGTACAAATCCATACTTAAGCCGAGAATAATAGAGGAGAAGATGCTCATTCTGTTACGTCAAGGCAAGATATCCAAATGGTTTTCTGGTATAGGCCAAGAAGCCATCGCTGTTGGTGTTTCTTCGGCTATGGAACAAGAGGAATACATTTTACCTATGCACAGAAACCTTGGCGTTTTTACTACTAAAAGCGTTCCTTTAAATCGTTTGTTTTCTCAGTTTCAAGGTAAGATGAACGGCTTTACTAAGGGAAGAGACCGTTCTTTTCATTTTGGCAGTCAGGAGCATAAGGTAGTCGGTATGATATCGCATCTAGGTCCTCAATTGGGTGTAGCAGACGGTATAGCCTTAGCCAATAAACTTAAAGACAACAAACAAGTCACAGCTGTATTTACTGGAGAAGGTGGTACATCTGAAGGCGATTTTCACGAGGCTTTGAATGTAGCCGCTGTTTGGGATTTGCCCGTTATCTTTATTGTAGAAAATAACGGCTACGGCTTATCAACACCTACCAATGAACAATTCAGATGCCAACAAATAGCCGATAAAGGCAAAGGCTTTGGTATGGAAAGCTATACCATTGACGGTAATAACCTTTTGGAAGTGTACAGAACTATTTCTCAGTTAAGAGCAGAAATACAAAAAAAGCCTAAGCCAGTATTGTTGGAGTGCATGACCTTTAGAATGAGGGGACACGAAGAAGCCTCAGGTACAAAATACGTTCCTCAAGAGAAGTTTGACAAGTGGCAAGACAAAGACCCAGTACAGAACTACGAACAATTTTTAATATCAGAAAAGCTACTTACTTCCGAGATGATAGAAGACATCAAAGCACAGATAAAAGAAGACATTAATAGTTCTTTGGATACGGCCTTTGCTGAAGAAGAAATTAAGTCTAGTACTGAGCAAGAATTGGCAGATATGTACAGTCCTTTTGGTTTTGAGGAACAGCCACCAGCCAACAGCACCACCACTAATATACGTATGGTAGATGCCATTTCTGATGGTTTAAAACAGTCTATGCAAAAGTACCCCAATACCGTAGTGATGGGACAAGACATTGCCGAATATGGAGGCGTGTTTAAAATTACAGATGGCTTTATTGATGAATTTGGCAAAGAGAGGGTACGCAATACGCCCATTTGCGAATCGGCAATTGTTAGTGCCGCTATGGGCTTGTCCATCAATGGCTACAAAGCTATTATGGAAATGCAGTTTGCCGATTTTGTAAGCTCAGGATTTAACCCCATTGTCAATTATTTGGCCAAGGTACACTACCGATGGGGACAAGCCGCCGATGTAGTGGTACGTATGCCTACAGGAGCTGGTGTAGGAGCAGGGCCCTTTCATTCCCAATCCAATGAGGCCTGGTTTACGCATACCCCCGGATTAAAGGTGGTTTATCCAGCCTTTCCTGCCGATGCCAAAGGTTTATTAGCAGCAGCTATTGAAGATCCTAACCCAGTCATGTTCTTCGAGCATAAAGCCTTGTACCGTAGTGTCTATCAAGAGGTTAATGACGATTACTATACTCTAGAAATTGGCAAAGCCAATCTACTAAATGAGGGGCAAGAGGTGACCATTATTTCTTACGGAGCAGGTGTACATTGGGCATTGGAAGTGTTGGAAAAAAACCCGCACATTTCCGCCGACCTTATTGATTTACGTACCTTAGTGCCACTAGATACTGATACCATTTTTGCTTCTGTACAGAAAACAGCTAGAGTCATTATACTGCACGAAGATTGCGAAGTGGGTGGTTTTGGGGCTGATATTTCGGCATGGATAAGCGAACATTGTTTTGAGTACTTAGACGCACCTATTATGCGTTCGGCAAGTCTGAATACGGCTGTACCATTTGCTAAAAATCTAGAAGATAATTTCTTAGCCAAACAAGGCTTTGAGCAAAAGCTAAACGACTTGTTGGCTTATTAAGAAATATTCGTAAATTGTAAATTCATTTAAACCCCAAAATTTATGAAAGGATTATTCGCTTTTTGCTTGACAATTTTGTCATTTGTTTCTCTAGCCCAATCTAGCTCAGACGATATTTTAAGACGTGCTGAAGTTATGCCTGTTTTCCAACAATGTGAAGACCCAAACTATGCCGATGCACCTTATCCCTGCACTATGAAGCAGTTATCGGATTATATCAAAGCGGCTGTTGTATTAGAAGAAACGACTGGAAATATTACTAAATGTGTTATTAGTTTAGTAGTAGAAAAAGACGGTAGCGTTTCCAACGTTCAGTTGCTGAGAGGTGTTTTTGTTAATGCCGAAAACGAGCAAGAAAAACTCGCTTTAGAAAATACACTAAATACTATGATTACCGAAACCGTAGAAGGTTTGAACTTCGTACTTCCAGGCTACCAAAACGGTGAAAAATCTAGAGTAATGTTACAATTATCGGCTTCTGTAAATTACTAGTTTACAACATAAAACCTAATAGAAAAGACCACTTTTAGTGGTCTTTTTTTATTTCATACCGAATAATTTTTTCTTGACAATGATGTCACTCACTCCATCGGGCACACCATCTTGCCATCCGTCTTTTTTCTTTCTTATTTTCTCCAGTATATCTCTAGAGAAAATTTGTAAAACTTTGGGTTTGAAGTTCAAATCTTTTATTCTACCATTCGTTAGCAAATAGTCATAAAGGGGACGTAATCTTCTATGAATGGGTATGTTCTTGCTATTGAGCAAGTTGTCGTTAGCATCGGCTTGGTAGGGGTAAAGGTATATTTTTAAATCTCGAGTAAAGAGAATACCAAAGGCTTCTAAAATACCACCATTGAGGTTGCGGTAATATTTATCGTCAAAAATCTCCAATAAATTGTTTACTCCTATAATTAGCCCCATACGTGCTTTGGTATAATTGGAAAAATACTCAATCAGCTTATAGTACTTTCTATAATTGGAAATGAGTACGGTATGCCCTAGAGAACACAGAATATCTGCTCTGTCTAAGAAATCTTTTTCGTCAATATCACCTTCCATCTTAAGGTTACTTAGGGTAATTTCAAATAACAATTGTACATTGTCTTTGTCCACCTTATTTTCTTTGATAAAAGAATTGTAACCGTTTTCCATCATATCAATGTTGACCTTAGTAACGGGTCTGAAACTTCCTCGAATAGTCAAAATGTTTTTCTTGTAAAGGACATCGGAGGGTTGCTGGTTCTTTCCATCAGGGCCGAAGATAACGGCGTCGGTCATATTTTCCTTAACTAAGATTAAACTGAGTAGGCGATTGTCTACTCCTTCAAAGTCAGGGCCTTCCATATGTATCATATCCATTTCTATATTATCTCTAGAAAGATTGTCGTAAATAGATTGTATGAGTTTCTTAGGCTCGTTGTAGTAGTTAAAACAACCGTAAATTAGGTTAGTACCCATAACGCCAATAGTTTCTTGTTGCAGCTTGGCATCGTTGTCGTTGAGTCTAACGTGAAAAATAACCTCGTTGTAGCCTTTGTTGGGGTCAGTCTGGAAGCGACATCCCATCCAGCCGTGACCTTTTACTGTTTTTGAGTAATTAATGGTTGCTAGGGTATTAGCAAAGGTGAAGTATTTTTTATTAGGGTGTTCTTTGCGGTTTAAACGACTCTCTATGAGTCCGTATTCTTGATTAAGTATCTTCTTTAGTCGAGAACGAGAAACGTAACGTCCATCAATTTCTTTGCCGTAGATGGCATCGCTAAAGTCTTTATCGTAGGCAGACATGGTTTTGGCTATGGTTCCTGAAGCACCACCAGCTCTGAAGAAATGCCTTACAACTTCTTGTCCAGCCCCAATCTCAGCAAAAGTTCCGTAAAGGGTACTGTCTAAGTTAATTTGCAGGGCTTTTTGGGTAGGAGATAAAACTACTGGTTTTGTCATACTTAGATACTTTTAGCAAATGTAAAAACAGAATGTTAAATAACAACTATAATAGTGTTATTTTTAGACAAAATTTTTCGAATCAATGAAAATCACTTTTTTAGGTACAGGGACTTCTCAAGGCGTACCCGTCATTGGCTGTCAGTGTGAGGTATGTACATCAGTACATATCGAGGATAAACGCCTAAGGACGTCTGTCTTGATAGAAAGTGACAATACAATAGTAGTCATAGATACAGGCCCTGATTTTAGACAGCAGATGTTGAGAGAAGATGTCCAAAAATTAGATGCTATCTTGTTTACTCATGAGCATAAAGATCATATAGCAGGTATGGACGATGTTAGGGCTTTTAATTTCAAGTTCAAAATGGACATGCCCATTTATGCTACCGACAGGGTACAAGAAGCTCTAAAACGAGAATTTCATTATGTCTTTTCGGCCTATCAATACCCCGGTATTCCCAAAGTGCAATTGCATACCATAGATGCAGAATCTAATTTTAGCATTGGCGATATTCCTTTTCAAAGCATTGAGCTGATGCATCACAAAATGAAGGTCTTGGGTTTTCGTATAAATGACTTAGTCTACATTACTGATGTGAATTATATTGATGATAAACAATTACAAAAGATAATAGGTTGTAAAATACTTATAGTTAGTGCTTTAAGAAAAGAAAAACATATCTCTCATTTCACTTTATACGAAGCCGTAGAGCTGGCTCAAAAAGTGGGAGCAGAGTCGGCTTATTTGACCCACATTAGCCATCTTATGGGCGACCACCATAGCGTTAATAGGGACTTACCACAACATATACAATTGGCATACGACGGTTTGAGTATTGACTTTTAAAAAGTACTTAATGAACCTTTAACCGTTCCCCATACTTTTGTTTTGAAAGTTCGGTTGAGGAAAGGCGTATTTTTGGATTTAGATACGATGTTTTCTTCATTAAAGGTCCATTCGTCGCTAGTACTAAAACAACATAGATTGGCTTCTGCACCTTCTTCTATAGTCGGGCAGTCTATACCGAGAAGTTTTCTAGGATTGTGGCTCAGGGCATCAATAATGGTATGGAGTCCCAATTCCTTTTGCAATTCTAGGGCTAGAGGTAAAACTGTTTGTGCTCCTATGATACCAAAATTGGCGTGGTCGAAAGTCAGTACTTTATGTTCTACATCTTCAGGGCAGTGGTCAGAACAAATAGCGTCAATGGTACCATCTTTTAAACCTTTTATCAAGGCTTGTATATCTTCAGATGTTCTTAGAGGAGGAAATACTTTGTAATTGCTATCGAAAGTGGCACAATCTTGATCTTGTAAAATTAGATTATGTATGGCCACATCGGCACTTATATTCAAACCTTTTTTCTTAGCTGCTCGGATAAGTTCCACACTTTTTTTAGTAGAAATTCTACTGGCGTGAAATTTACCTTGGGTATATTCTACCAATTCGATGTCTCTAGCTAACATCACTTCTTCGGCAAGTGCAGGTATTCCTTTCAAACCTAGTTTTGTACTGGCTATACCTTCGTTCATTTTACCTTCAGAGCTAATGGTTTTATCGTTAGGCTGATTCATGACTAGTCCGTCAAAGTTATTGGTGTAGAGTAGGGCTAACTTCATTACATCTGCTTTCTGAATACTGTTTCTATCGTCAGTAAAGGCTTTTGCTCCCGATTGGCTCATTTCATAAAGCTCTGTGAGTTGTTGGCCTTGATGATCTACCGTAACATTTCCTGCTGGTAAGACTTCTACTACACTACCTTTGGTAGCATTTCGGATATAATCGACTTGTACTTTGCTATTGGTACTCGGATTGTTGCTAGGCATATAGAGTACCGAAGTAAAGCCTCCTTTTGCTGAGGCTTGTATTCCAGTATTCAAATCTTCTTTCCAATCGTAACCGGGGTCTCTGTAATTGACGTGCAAATCCATCAAACCGGGCGATAAATGCAGTCCCTTACCTTGTATGATTTTACACCTTTTGGGTGGCTCAATGTTATTACCAATGGATTCAATGACACCTTTGTTGACCAAGACATCAACGGTTTTGTTGTTGTACTTGGATTGTGAATCTATCACTTTAACGGATTGAAATAATATGCTCATAATAATCGTATTAAAAGGGTTTCTATCAATAAAAAGAATATGGTGAGTAGGATACAACTAAGCCACAAGGGAATACCTGTATTTAAATCTTGAATGTAATTGCTCAAATTGTCCAATTTACTATCTAGAAAAAAGACATTGGCTTGTTGTTCACTAAGACTTCTTAAACTTTCCTCATCTACTAAGGTCAAATCACTTTCTGTTCGGTTGTAGTTAAAGCTGAGAAAAGCCTTAGTTTCTTGCTTGTTATCCTTGAGTTCGTAATGATTAGCCTCAGTTATCTGATTGGCTAACCACAAGCCACTTGGGCTAACTTCGGGTATTATCTCACTCTTGTCGTTAAACAAACGCATAGGGCTTTCGAAAGTCCTTGTTGAAATTGTAATATTTTCTTGTCCTATGTTATAGAATAAATTTTGTTTACCACCAGCATAGGAAGCGATGTTGTAGAGTATGGGTACAAACAAAGCGTGTTGACTAAAATTACCAAAGCTATCATCGAGACCAACCGAAGAAAGGTAAACCTTGCCTTTGGCCAATTGGTATTCGTTCAAAAAGCCATTATTATCTTCTAGCTTAAGAATTGGTACACCTACACTTCGTGACTGCTGACCGATAGTATAATATTGCTTGACTTTCGGAAAGTTCAAACGCTCATTAATCGTTTCGAAAACACCATCAAATAGGGGGTGTTTATCTTCTAGAGATTGTATTTTTACATCCTGCTCGTTCAACTTTTCATAGTGGTCAATATTTAACAATTGACTAAAAGTCTTATAGGTTACTGCATTTAAGTCAGTATTAGGGAATACGAGTACTGACGAGCCTTTCTCTAAGGCATTTTTAAGACTTTGCTGCAAGCCAGAGGATAAGTCTTTTAAACCATCTAAAATGATAAGCTGAGATTGGTTCAAACTGCTGTAATTAATTTGCTTAATACTTTGTTTGCTATAATTGAAATAGTTGTCCTTAGCAAAGAGTTTTTCTAGTGAGGCTTGGGAAGTACTCTCATAAATGTGCTGAACATTCAATTGGGGTTTTACCTCAAAACTAAAATAGAAGTCATCATCAAAACTAATGGGATAATCTTGTAAACTCAATTTTCCTTTGTGCCAACCTACCGTATTGACCGTAAACTTCAGTTCAATGACGTCTTCATTAGCTACTTCTTTAGTAGCTATGGCTTTTTGTTGCCCATCGACTTCTAAGCCTATATTGACTTCTCTCTTTTCTTCAGAGTTATTATTTTTTACGCTAGCAAAGAGGCTAATATTTTGTTTTAGCTGTGGGTTAGGAGTGTTGATCCAACAGCTATCGACATACAAATTGGCGTTGGTGTAAGGTTTTACTGCAACTAATCTAACAGAATAGAGGGAGTCTTGACTATTGATATCTAAATCCGAAATGGTGTTTTGAAAATCAGAAATGATATAAATATCTTTTTTATCCGATGAGCTCTTTTCAAGGATATTTTTTTGGCGTTTGTAAATTTGATTGAGGTTGAGGGTACGTGCCGAACTTTCAATTGCATTTAAGGCTTTAGAGAATTCCTCTTTGTTGAGTGCTCTTTGTTGAATGCCTCTAAAATCGTTGTTTAACAAGTAAAATTCATCGCTACTAGCATAAGCATCAACAATGGCTTGAGCGTGTTGCTTGGCGTTTAAAAGTAGTCTACCTTGTTCATTTTCAGCGTCCATACTGAAGGAATTATCAATATAAATACTGACTGCATATTTCTTAGCTTGTTGGCTAGATTCATCGACAGGAATATAGGGTTGAGCAAAGGCTAAAACTAAAGCCGTTATGGCTAATATCCTAGAAAGTAATATGAGAAAGTGCTTGAGCTGAGATTGAGATTTAGTTTTCTCTTTAACAGACTTTAAAAACTGCACATTAGAAAAGTAAACCGTACGGAACTTTCTGAAATTGAATAAATGAATAATGATAGGGACTGCTACAAGAGCGAGGGCGTACAAAAATTGAGGGTACAGGAACTTCATTAAAAAGCAAAGGTAATATAAAAAGTATAACAAGTAAAATATTATTTTACAATCATACCATCGACCATAGTTAGTTTACGGTCTGCCATATCTGCAAAAGCAGTGTTGTGAGTAACAATAATACAAGATTGTCCCATTTCTTTGTTGAGATTCAATAACAATTGATGCAGTTCATCGGCATTTTTAGAATCTAAATTTCCAGAGGGTTCATCGGCTAGAAGTACTGAAGGATTGTTGATTAATGCTCGAGCTACTGCTACACGTTGTTGTTCGCCACCAGAAAGAGCGTTGGGTTTATGGTGGGCTCTGTCTTGTAGGTTAAGAATGGTCAATAACTCTTGAGCGTGTTTTTCGGCATCTTTACGATTTGTTCCCTTTATGAAGGCTGGTAAACAGATGTTTTCTAAGGCTGTAAATTCGGATAACAAATTGTGAAATTGAAAGACAAACCCTATAGATTCGTTTCTAAACTGAGATAATTGCTTATCGTCAAGTTGAGTTAAATCCGTGCCGTTGATTGACAATTGCCCAGCGTCTGCTTTGTCAAGTGTGCCTATGATTTGTAAAAGGGTAGTTTTACCAGCACCTGATGCACCTACTATAGATACGGTTTCGCCAGAATCTACACTTAGATTTAATCCTTTAAGTACCTCTAAGTCGCCATAACTCTTGTATATATATTTGACTGCTATCACTTTTTTTTCAAATATTGATAATCTAAAAAGTATCGAAGTCTCAAAGATAAACTATTCTCTTGAGGGTTGTTCAATAAAGCTTCTAAATTATCTTTGTAATAGCTTTCTATTGGACTACCCTCTGGAGAAATTGAATTCTTCCAAACGATACTAATTTCACTAGCAGGAGCAAACCAATAGTTAAAATTTAAATCGATATTCCAAGCGTTAAAATTGATGTTATTTTGCCCATCATAATCGCTGTCTTGCAAATAACCATAATGGTCTAAAGTGTGGAAGGAATAGTTTATCACTTGTTCCCAATGGTGTCGGAATTTAAAATCAAAACTCATTTTAGTATTTAACACGTACTCGACTTTTAGCACATTTGTAAAAAATTGCTTTTTACGAGTTGAGAAAATAGAATTGCCATTATCTGAAGTGATGTAACCTGTTTCGTTGTCTGTCATACTGGTCGAAAAGACGTAGTACATAAATAGTTTCTCAC
>CAJWHN010000025.1 GCA_913041085.1 uncultured Flavobacteriales bacterium
TGCCCAATATTAAAAACATACAAGCCTCTTGGCTAACGGTTGGTAAGGAAACAGCCCAATTGTGTTTACACGGCGGTGCTAACGATTTTGGCTCTATTATGATTGAAGAAAATGTTGTTTCGGCAGCAGGAGCGCCGCATCGTTTTACATACAAAAGCATACAAGAATCTATTCGCAAAGCGGGTTTTGTGCCTCAGCTAAGAAGACAAGATTACACCTTTAGGGAAATACCCCAAGGCATAGAAGAACAAATCATTAATTACTAATGTTTACAGGCATCATAGAACATATCGGAGAGGTGGTATCCTTGGAGAGAGAGCAAGACAATTTACACATTTCTATGCGTACACCCATTACTTCAGAATTGAAGATAGACCAAAGCGTGGCACACAATGGCGTATGTCTAACGGTGGTAGCCATACAAGATGACGTTTATACCGTAACTGCCATTAAAGAAACTTTAGACAAAAGCAATTTGGGACAGTTGGAAGAGGGGCATAAAGTCAATATTGAGCGATGCATGAAGTTGGGCGATAGACTAGACGGCCATATTGTACAAGGACATGTGGACCAAACCGCTCAATGTACACATATTAGGCAAGAAAAGGGTTGGCATACCTATACCTTTGAATACACGCCTTCTCAAAATATTACCGTAGAGAAAGGCTCTGTATGTGTCAATGGGGTGAGTTTGACGGTGGTCAATTCTCAAAAAAACAGCTTTTCGGTAGCCATCATACCTTACACTTACGAGCATACCAATTTTCAGCATTTAGAAGTTGGTAGTACGGTCAATTTAGAGTTTGATATTATTGGTAAGTACATTACAAAAATGAATGCATGAAAACATTTTTTAGACTCATCACCCTTTTAGAAGGGCTATCCTATATCCTTTTATTATTCATTGCTGTTCCTGTCAAATATTGGGGTGGTGATGAAAGCTATGTTAAAATACTTGGTATGCCTCATGGGGTATTGTTTATGCTATATCTAGTTTTGGGATTACTTCTCAAAGACGATTATCAGTGGAACAGACGAGATATGCTAATCGTTTTTTTAGCTTCTGTTATTCCTTTTGGTACTTTTTACGTCGATAAGAAGTATTTGAGGTAGAGTTGCCTTCGAATATTGTTGCCTTCGACTCCGCTCAGGCCACTCCTAGCCCCAAACTGACGTAATCGCCTAAGGTTTTGCTGACATTCAATTGTGCCATGCCCCCCGATTTGAGTATGGGAAAAGATTTACTGAGTTGTATGCCTCGTAAGCCCCCCAATTCTATTTGGCTGTTTAGTTTAGAATGTTGGCTGTAAACAAAAAGTGTACAGAATAGTAGTGTCAGGGTAGCAAAATAATGTTTCATTTTTCAAAGGTAAAAATTCTTAGCTAGCGACATCTCATACACTATGAATTTTCCTTACTTTCGCTGTAATGAAAAATATCAGAAATTTTTGCATCATTGCTCATATTGACCACGGTAAAAGTACTCTAGCAGACAGACTGCTAGGCGTTACTGGCACAGTGACGGAGAGGGAGGCCCAAAACCAATTGTTAGACGATATGGATTTGGAAAGAGAACGAGGGATTACGATAAAAAGTCATGCCATACAAATGGAATATAAGCTCAATGGCCAAGACTATATTTTGAACCTCATAGACACTCCCGGCCATGTGGATTTTTCTTACGAAGTATCACGTTCCATAGCGGCCTGCGAAGGGGCTTTGCTGATTGTCGATGCCGCCCAAGGGATACAAGCTCAAACCATCTCTAACTTATACCTTGCCCTAGAAAACGATTTAGAAATTATTCCTGTTCTCAACAAGATAGATTTACCATCTGCTGATCCCGAAGTGGTTAAAGACCAAATCATTGACTTAATAGGGTGCAAGGACGAAGAAATTATTCCAGCATCAGCAAAAACAGGGGTTGGTATAGAGGCTATTTTAGAAGCTATTATCGAGCGTATTCCTGCTCCTGAAGGAGACCCTGACGCTCCTTTACAAGCTATGATTTTTGATTCCGTTTATAACTCTTTTCGAGGCATTGAGGCCTATTTCAAAATTATAAACGGGACAATGAAGAAAGGCGATGAGGTACAATTTATGGCTACTGGCAAGACTTACTTTGCCGATGAAATAGGGGCTTTGAAGTTAAAGCAAAAGCCCATGAATACCTTGTCTGCTGGAGAGGTGGGCTATCTGATTTCAGGAATTAAAGATGCCCGTGAGGTGAAAGTTGGGGATACGATTACCCTAAAAGACAAGCCTTCACAAGAGGCGGTTAAGGGTTTTGAAGATGTGAAGCCTATGGTATTTGCGGGTATTTACCCAGTAGATACTGAAGATTATGAGGAATTAAGAAATTCTATGGAAAAACTAAAGCTTAACGATGCCTCATTAACCTTTGAACCAGAATCATCGGCAGCTTTGGGTTTTGGTTTTCGTTGTGGTTTCTTAGGAATGTTGCACATGGAAATTATACAAGAACGCTTGGAGCGTGAATTTGATATGACTGTCATAACGACTGTTCCTAACGTATCTTATTTTGCCTACACTACTAGAGGCGAAAAGCTATCCATACATAACCCTTCAGATTTGCCAGACCCTTCTACTATGGACTTTGTAGAAGAACCTTTTATTCGTGCTCAAATTATTACCAAGTCGGATTATGTAGGAGCTGTGATGTCTTTGTGTATAGAAAAACGTGGGGTACTGACCAATCAAGTCTATCTAACTACCGACAGGGTGGAGCTGACTTTTGAGATGCCCTTGGGAGAAATCGTCTTTGACTTTTACGATAAGCTAAAAAGTATTTCTAGAGGTTATGCCTCTTTTGATTATTTCCCATTAGAGTACCGTCAGTCTAATTTGGCGAAGTTAGATATACTACTCAATGGCGACCAAGTGGACGCTCTATCAGCACTGATTCACCGCGATAACGCCTATACTTTAGGTAAGAAAATTTGCATGAAGTTGAAAGAGTTAATACCTCGCCAACAATTCGACATAGCCATACAATCGGCCATCGGTTCAAAAATTATTTCTAGAGAAACCGTTAAAGCTGTTCGTAAAGATGTAACTGCCCGTTGCTATGGGGGTGACATTACCAGAAAGCGAAAACTACTAGAGAAACAAAAGAAAGGAAAGAAGAAAATGAGACAGATTGGTAGCGTTGAAGTGCCACAATCTGCTTTTATGGCGGTTTTAAAATTAGACGACTAATTTATATCTTGCCTTAAAATACAATAACTATGGGAAGAGCATTTGAATTTAGAAAAGCACGTAAAATGAAGCGTTGGTCGGCTATGGCCAAAACCTTCACCCGTATCGGTAAAGACATTTCTATTGCCGTTAAAGAAGGTGGACCTAACCCTGATACCAATGCTAGACTACGAGCTGTCATTCAAAATGCCAAGTCGGCCAATATGCCTAAAGATAATGTAGAGCGTGCCATCAAGAAAGCCTCTGGGGCAGACTCTGCTAACTATGTGGAGATGAGCCTTGAGGGTTATGCCCCACACGGTGTTGCCGTCTTTGTGGAATGCACCACCGACAACAACAACCGTACAGTAGCTAATGTCCGTTCTTACTTCAACAAATGTGAGGGCAACCTTGGTACTAACGGCTCTCTTGAGTTTATTTTTGATAGAAAAGCCGTATTTGCTTTTTCTGAAAGTCAAGTGGAAATGGACTTAGAAGAATTGGAAATGGAACTGATAGATGCTGGCTTAGAGGAGTTAGAAAACGATGAAGGCACACTTACGGTAACTACTGATTTTAGCGATTTTAGCAATATGCAAAAGCAGTTGGAAAGTATGAACATAGAGTTAGAAAGCTCGGAGTTGCAACGTTTCCCTAACAACACCAAAACTATAGTTGGCGAAGAAGCCAAATCGGTACTCAAGCTCATCGATAAATTGGAAGAAGACGAAGACGTACAAAACGTCTTTCATAATATGGAAATGACGGAAGAAGTCATGTCTCAAATGGATAGCTGATGAAAGACAAACTCAAGATATTAGAAGAAAAAAAGACTCAAGCCTTAGTGGGTGGTGGTCAGCAACGCATAGATGCCCAACACGCTAAAGGTAAGCTAACCGCTAGAGAGCGTATCCATTTTTTAATGGACGAAGGCTCTTTCCAAGAAATGGGTATGTTGGTAATGCACCGTTCTACCAACTTCGGCTTAGACAAACAACAGTTTTTAGGCGATGGCGTAGTGACTGGCTACGGTACTATAGACGGTCGCTTGGTGTACGTTTATGCTCAAGACTTTACTGTTATGGGAGGTTCTTTGGCAGAAGCCCATGCCGAGAAAATTTGTAAAATTATGGATATGGCTATGAAGAATGGGGCACCTATCATCGGATTAAACGATAGTGGTGGTGCACGTATCCAAGAAGGAGTAGTTTCCTTAGGAGGCTATGCCGATATTTTTTATCGCAATACAAGAGCCAGTGGGGTAGTGCCTCAACTTTCGGCTATCATGGGCCCTTGTGCTGGAGGGGCGGTGTATTCTCCTGCTCTGACGGACTTTATTATGATGGTAGAAAATACTTCTTATATGTTTGTGACTGGACCCAATGTAGTCAAGACCGTTACTCATGAAGAAGTGACGGCCGAAGAATTAGGAGGTGCATCAACTCACGCTAGTAAATCAGGTGTAGCTCACTTTATCTATGCCAACGAAGTGGAGCTCATAAAAAACCTTAAAAAGCTATTGAGTTATATGCCTCAAAATTGCGAGGAAGAAGCACCTAGCCTTAGCTATAAAGCGACTGATGAAAGACGAGATGTGCTCAACTGCATTATTCCAGATAGCGCTAGTCAGCCTTACGATATTCATGAGGTTATAAATGGCATTATCGATGCCGATACTTTCCACGAAGTACACCGAGATTATGCTGAAAATATCGTCTGTGGCTTTGCACGATTGGGAGGGCGTTCTATCGGTATTGTTTCCAATCAACCGGCTTTTTTAGCGGGTGTACTGGACAACCACGCTTCCAATAAGGCGGCACGTTTTGTGCGTTTTTGTGACGCTTTCAATATTCCTTTGTTGGTCTTAGAAGATGTTCCTGGCTTTTTGCCTGGTACTGACCAAGAATGGAATGGTATTATCAACAATGGGGCTAAGCTGTTGTACGCCTTTAGTGAAGCAACCGTACCACGTATAACGGTGATTACTAGAAAAGCCTATGGTGGTGCTTACGATGTAATGAATTCTAAACACATCGGTGCTGACCTGAATTACGCTTGGCCTACAGCCGAAATAGCAGTAATGGGAGCTAAAGGTGCTGCCGAGATAATTTTTAGAAAAGATATCAAAGAGGCTAAAGACCCACAAGCCAAGTGGCAAGAAAAAGAGGCCGAATATGCCGAGCTTTTTGCTCACCCTTACAACGCAGCGGCAAGAGGTTATGTCGATGAGGTGATAGAACCAGCTAAGACAAGAGAAAAACTCATAAAGGCTTTTAAGATGCTCGAAAATAAGGTAGATAATCTACCTAAAAAGAAACACGGAAATATTCCATTATAAAATGAATGTATTAGTATTAGGTTCTGGAGGCAGAGAACATGCCTTAAGCTGGAAAATTGCCCAAAGTAGTTTGTGCGAAAAGCTATTCATTGCCCCAGGAAATGCTGGGACAGCACAACTTGGTGAAAATGTAAACATCAGTGCTACAGATTTTGAATCTTTGAAAACCTTTGTCATAGACAACGAAATCGAGATGCTAGTGGTCGGCCCAGAAGACTCTTTGGTAAAAGGGATTTATGACTTTTTCAAAAACGATGAGGTGCTTTCTGAAGTATGCGTCATTGGCCCATCGAAAGAGGGGGCACAATTGGAAGGTAGTAAAGAATATTCTAAGCAATTTATGCAACGCCACGATATTCCTACGGCAGCCTATGATAGCTTTACTAAAGAGAGTTTAAATGAGGGCTATGACTTTTTAGAAACCCTAAGCCCACCTTATGTCCTCAAAGCTGATGGACTAGCCGCAGGTAAAGGGGTACTCATCATCAACGATTTGGAAGAAGCTAAGCGTGAGCTTAAATCCATGCTAACAGATGCTAAGTTTGGCGATGCAAGTTCTAAAGTAGTTATTGAAGAATACCTTGATGGCATAGAGCTTTCAGTCTTTGTTTTAACAGACGGTAACAATTACAAAATATTACCATCGGCCAAAGATTATAAACGAATAGGTGAGGGCGATACAGGTTTGAATACAGGTGGTATGGGTGCTATTTCTCCCGTTCCTTTTGCCGATAAATTCTTTATCGAACGAGTAGAAGATAGAATCATTAAGCCCACCATTAAAGGTTTACAAGAAGAAGAAATAGAATATAAGGGCTTTATCTTTATTGGCTTAATGAACGTCAATGGTGACCCTAAAGTCATTGAATACAACGTTCGTATGGGCGATCCTGAAACGGAAGTGGTCATACCTCGTATAAAATCGGACTTATTAAACCTTTTTAAAGGTATATCTAACGGAACCTTCGGCGAGCAAGATTTTTATGTCGATGAAGATGTGGCGACTACGGTTATGCTAGTGTCTGGTGGTTATCCTGAGAGTTATGAAAAGGGTAAAGGTATTAGCGGTTTAGAAGAAGTAGAGAACAGTATTGTATTTCACGCTGGAACACTAAAGGAAGAGGATAAAGTATTAACGAATGGTGGTCGTGTGATGGCAATTACTTCTTTTGGAAGAACCATAGAAGAAGCTTTAAGCAAATCATTTGATAATGCTGAAAAAGTAAAATTTGACGGCAAATATTACCGCAAGGATATAGGCTTTGACTTAAAACAAGAGCAGTTTTAGGCCTCTCCGTTTTTCTTAAAAGCGACTAATTTACCTGTCCAATAAAGAAATAGGACAGAGATAACAAGTATTGCTAACACATTAGGAATATTTCCAAGAGTTGGCATGATTGTCCAAATTGCTGAAAATAGTTCGCCGAGTCCATTCCAAAAAGTTGACCACATAGTTTGAGAAGTATTATTTTTGCAAAATTAGAACATTCTTAAAAAAATGCTAGTAAAAACATTAAAAACAAATCGTCCATCGGCATATATTGCCTTTTTCGTTTCAGCGGTCGTGTTTTTCTTATTGGATATTATCATTGGCACAAAACCCTCATTAATCACTGACCACCCTATATTCTCTAGCTTGGCTTCTTTTTTTGCTCATCACTACATATGGTCGAATGTATTGCTTTTCATTATCAGTCTGTTAATGGCTATGGGGTGGAATAACGCCTTGAGTGAACGAGGTGTTTTTAAAAATGCCACCATCATTCCTGCTCTCTTGTTCATCATCTTAAGTTCAGTATTTTCTATGTCTTCCTTTTGGGTATGTACATTCATCTTTCTTTTTGTCATGAATAAACTCATGCTGTGTTTTCAACAAGAAAGACCATACGGTTTATTATTTGATAGTGGTTTTCTAATTGGCTTGGCAACAGTCATCAACCCTATTTGCATCTTCTTTTTTATACTTACATATGTGGCAGTCGTGGTTTATAGTACCATCAATTGGCGTAATTTTCTAATACCTATCATAGGCTTGTTTACGCCTTTCCTATTCGCTTGGACGTATGGCTTTTACTTCGATAGTCTGCCTGACTTAAGCGATTATTACTTTTCCTATGTTCAATGGTCACCACCTAGTATAGAATATTCTTTGGCCTTTCTTATATGGTCAACACTAGTATTGCTACTTTTCTTCTTTGCTATTCGAGAACTAGCTCAGTGGCTGACTATGAAAAGTTTACGCTCTCGAAAAGCCTTTTATGTCTTTTTTGCTTATTCTATTTGTGCTTTTGTAGGCTTCTTCTTCGTCCAAGATAGTTGGAATTACCTCTTGCTTTTTTCCCTTCCATTTACTGTGCTAACAGCAAACTACTTCCTTTTTATTGAAAAAAGGTGGTGGTATGAAAGCTTGTTTATACTTATCTTAATAAGTACTGTATATTTACAACTAGCACCACTATTTTAGGCATAAATTTTTTTAAATTTGTTTGCTCAACATAAACCTATTAATAAATGAAATTTGGCGTTGTAGTATTCCCCGGTTCTAATTGCGATAAAGACATGATTTATGTTTTAGAAACACTTTACAAACAAGAAGTAGTTAGTCTTTGGCATAAAGATACCGATCTTCAGAATTGTGATTTTATCATTCTTCCAGGTGGCTTTTCTTATGGTGATTACCTGCGTTCTGGTGCTATTGCTCGTTTTTCTCCTATCATGCAAAAAGTGATTGAATTTGCTAATAATGGAGGCTTTGTTATGGGTGTTTGTAATGGCTTTCAAATTCTTTGCGAATCTGGTTTGTTACCCGGGGCCTTATTGCATAACAACAGTCACAAATTCATTTGTAAAAACGTTTATTTATCGACACAAACCAATCGCAGCTGTATCACTGACAGAGTCAATCTCGATGAACCCTTAAGTATTCCTATTGCTCACGGTGAGGGGCGTTATTTTGCAGATTCAGAAACCTTACAACAACTGAACGATAACGAACAAGTTATTTTTAGATATTGCGATAAAGATGGTAATATTTCAGAAGAAAGCAACCCTAATGGTGCGGTAGAAAATATTGCTGGTATCTGCAATGCTGGTCGTAATATATTTGGTATGATGCCACACCCTGAACGTGCTGCCGACCAAGAGCTTAAGAACACCGATGGAGGCTTTATTTTTGAAAGCATTATCTCTGTTCTAGAGCCGGTATAAGGATCTATTTATAAAAATTCATCTCGTCGATATATTCCATAATCTTTGGAGGTAAGAAATAGCTGACCGCTTTATTTTCTTGAATACATTTTCTGATAAATTCAGCAGAAATATCTATCATAGGGGCTTGGGTGAGGTGTATCTTAGGGTGATTTTCTAATTTACAACTTTTAGCCTTAGGTCTAGGATACACATAGACATCGTGCCATTCGAGGATAGCCTCATAATTTTTCCATTTGTGAAAGTTGGTCAAGTTATCTTGGCCCATAATAAGTGCAAAATTTTCCTTAGGATAATTTTCTCTAAGATGTGTTAAGGTATCAACGGTGTAGGAGGGAATAGGCAAGAAAAATTCTATGTTTGACGCTGTCAGCTTAGGATCGTCTTCGGTGGCAATACGAACGAGAACTAAACGGTGTTGTTGGTCGAGCAGTGTGCTTTTCGTCTTAAAGGGGTTTTGAGGCGATACTACAAACCATATTTTATCTATGTCAGTGTGTTCGAGCATATATTGAGCTATAGCCATATGCCCCACATGAATGGGATTAAATGAACCAAAAAATAAACCTGTTTTCATCTTAGTCAGCTAAAAAATCTTGCGCTATTTCTAGAGCTTGTTGACAAGCTCGTTCTAAATTTTCATTGACCAACACCTTGTCAAAATCACTCTTATATGTCATTTCTTGGGCTGCTTTGCCAATACGTTTATGAAAGTCTTCTTCACTTTCTGTTCCTCTGCTGCGAAGTCTTTCTTCTAAAACACCTAAAGATGGCGGAGCTACAAAAACAGATAATGCCTTTTCGCCAAAGTGTTGTTTGAGAGAAATACCACCCTTTACATCTACATCAAAAATAATGGCTTTGCCATTGGACCAAATGCGTTCAACTTCTTCTAGCAAAGTGCCGTAAAACAAATTGGGATAGACTTCTTCCCATTCTAAGAATAGCTTATTTTCTATGCCTTTTTTAAAGTCTTCAATCGACAAAAAATGGTAGTCTTTGCCATTGACTTCGTTTTGGCGAGGAGCTCTACTACATGCCGATGTAGAAAACGACAATTGAGAGGTCAAGTTTTGGAGTAGGTGTTTGACAACAGTGGTTTTACCAGCACCCGATGGGGCAGAAAAAATGATGACTTTTTTAGAGGACATTGAGTATTTGTTCTTTTATTTTTTCTAATTCGTCTTTCATTTGCACCACTTGTTGTTGCATCTCGGCATTGTTGGACTTAGAACCTATGGTATTGACTTCACGACCTATTTCTTGACAGATGAAACCTAATTTTTTACCCTCAGAAATATCCGAATTCATAGTTTCTAAAAAGTAATTCAGGTGATTGGATAGACGGACAATTTCTTCTGTTACGTCCAGTTTTTCTAGAAAGTATATGAGCTCTTGCTCTAACCTGCTTTCATCAACATTAGACTTCAGTTCACCGAGTTTTTCTACAATACGCTCTTTAATATTAGCTACCCTTTGATGTTCTTCTTTTTCTATGCTAAGCATTAAGCCACGTATATTTTCTATTCGTAGTTTAAAGTCTTGAGCTAAGGATTGCCCTTCATCTTTTCGAAATTGAGTTAAGGCATTGGATGCTTGTTGAATGAGGCGTTCTATAGTTTCCCATTCTTGTGGGTCTATTTCTTCTTTTTCTACTTTCATAACCTCTGGCATACGCATAACAGTACTCATTAGTTCGTCATTGTTATCTAGTTCTTTAGCGATATTTTGCAGGTCATGGTAATATTTTTTGACTACCTCAGCATTGATATTGGCAGTTTTTTCTGTACCAGTATATTCCACATAGAGAGAACAGTCAATTTTGCCTCTACTTAGAGCTGTGCTCAATAGTTTACGTATACTCAATTCTTTATCTCGGTAAGAGCCAGGTACACGAACGTTCATATCGATTTGCTTACTATTTAAGGATTTAATCTCCACAGTAAACTTTTTGTTGTGAGCATTAGTTTCGGCTTTTCCGTAGCCTGTCATCGATAGAATCATAGTATATGAATTAAATAGCAAAGGTAATAAATTGCTAGTCTTGTACTGTTTTTGTTTTATGACTAACTAAATAAACCCCTAAAAAGATAAGAATGCTTGAGCCTATTTTGTTTATATCGAGGCTGTCACTACTAGCCATTATGGCGACGATACTAGCCAAAACGGGCTGTAAATAGATGTAGGTGCTTACTGTTGAAGGGTTGAGGGTTTTTAATCCATAGATGTTAAAGAGGTAAGCTAAAAAAGTAGTGCCAATGACTACAAAAGCTACTCGCCATAAAATACCGCTGGGCATAGTTGCCCATTGTATGGCTTGGAAATCCGACCAACCAAAAGGAATGACAAATAGAATGCCAAATAAAAACACCCAACTAATTACCGTTATGGGTTTGTATTTTTGCATGAGGGGCTTTACAAGTACTAGATATACAGCGTAGGAGGAGGCATTGATAAACACCATAATGTTGCCCCAAAAATGTTCGTTGTTCATACTGACTTGACCACCATTAGTAATGAGTACTATTGCACCTAGTGCTCCTAAGGCTACTCCGATTCCTTTCTTAGTGCTAAATCTCTCAGTAGCCAAGAAAATGCCGAACAGCAAAACTAAGATGGGATTACTTACCATAATTACGGCAGCATTGATGGGAGTGGTGAGGTTCAAGCCTTCAAAAAAAAGCATTTGATTGATGGCAACTCCAAACAAACCACAAACAGCTAGTTTTAGTAAATCTCCTTTTTTAACTTTTTCATAATAAAATAAAGCGTAGCATAACCAAAATAAAACGACAGCCCCAGTTACTCTAACTAAAATAAATCCTAAGGGTTCAATATAATCGGGCATCACCTCTTTGGCAACGGTATAGTTGATGCCATAAATGAGGTTGGCAGCAAAAAGGGCTAAGTGGGCAAGAAGTCGTTTATTCATTTAGTGCAGAGCTAAGTGCTTCTATAGTTTTTTTGCTGTTGCCAACAAATATTTTATCGTTGATGATAAATACTGGTCGTTTCAGGAAAGTATCTTCCTCTAAAATTAATTGTCGATAATCGGCTTCACCAAGGGCTTTATCTTTCAGCCCCATGCTTTTGTATTTCAAGGCACGTCGGCTAAATAAGGACTCATACGATCCGCTCATTTTTGTCATTTGGTCCAATTGTTCTTCACTAATTTTTTCTGTTCGTATCTCTTGCAATTGCCCTTTCCAATTCACATCATTTAAGATGCGTTGGCAGGTACTGCATTGGGCTAGGTGGTAGGCTTTTTTCATTATTCGTTACAATTATGAGGCAAATATACCAACAAATATTATAGTTTATAAATGGCTTATAAATTCTCTTAAATACGTAAGGCTTAGTTAATATTCAAGGATATTAGAATGATAATCTTAGTAATAAGTCTTATCTTTATGCTTCACCATGGTTCTACTTAAATGTTGATGGGCAATCCAATACAGATATCAATGATGTATGGAATATCATAAATGCACAATTACTATCAACTTACTAGCCAACTAAAAAAAGGGGTTTATGTTGAATTGAAACGTTATGCTAATGGTATGGTGAAAAGCCGTAAAATGTGTATTCAATAAAAATTAGATTAAATACAGTATTAGAAAAGAGGGGTATTCCCCCTCTTTTTTTGTATCTAATTGTGTAAATTAGCCCCATTTATTATTATACAATAAATGAAGTTCAATACTAAAGTTATTCATGCAGGATTAGAGCCTGACAAATCTACTGGAGCAATAATGACTCCTATTTATCAAACCTCGACTTATGTTCAGGCTAGTCCTGGCGATCATCAAGGCTTTGAATATTCTAGAACAGGAAACCCTACCCGAGCCGCTTTGGAAAGTAACTTGGCAGCTCTTGAAAATGCTAAGTACGGCTTATGTTTTGGCAGTGGTCTGGCAGCTATTGATGCTGTAATAAAACTGCTAAATCCTGGTGACGAAGTGGTATCTACCAACGATTTATATGGTGGTACATACCGTATCTTTACTAAGATATTTGAAAACTATGGCATTAAATTTCATTTCATTGGTATGGAAAATGCCGATAAAATAGCCGATTATATTAACGATAAGACCAAGCTCATTTGGGTGGAAACGCCAACCAACCCTATGCTAAATATCATTGATATAGAAGCTGTTGCCAAAGTTGCCAAAGCCCATTGTATTCTGTTGGGCGTAGACAATACCTTTGCCTCACCTTATCTTCAAAACCCTATGGATATGGGAGCTGATATCGTTATGCACTCAGTAACCAAATATTTAGGCGGTCATTCCGATGTGGTAATGGGAGCTTTAATGCTTATTGATGATGCTTTAGCCGAGCGTCTTTACTTTATACAAAACAGTTGTGGTGCTGTGCCAGGACCTATGGATAGTTTCCTTGTTCTAAGAGGCATAAAAACCCTACATCTTAGAATACAACGTCATTGTGAAAATGGTAAAGCCATTGCTCACTTTTTGGCAGCTCACCCTAAAGTAGATAAGGTCTATTGGCCAGGATTTGAAAGCCACCCCAACCATGAAGTTGCAAAGAGACAAATGAAAGATTTTGGAGGTATGTTGTCCTTCTCACTAGTTGGCAACCGATTAGATGATGCCTTTAAAGTGGTGTCTTCTACTCATTATTTTACTTTAGCCGAGTCTTTAGGTGGTGTAGAATCCTTGTGTGGTCACCCAGCGAGTATGACTCATGCGGCTATTCCTAAAGAAGAAAGAGAAAAAACAGGCGTGGTAGACTCTCTTATCAGACTTAGTGTTGGTGTCGAAGATATTGAAGACTTAAAATCAGATCTTGAACAAGCATTAAATCAATTATAATGAATGTATTTTATATAACAGGAGCAAGTAGTGGAATTGGAGAGGCAATAGCTGAATTATTGTTAGAAAACACCAACAATATGGTCATAGGCATTGCCCGTTCAAGAACCATACAACACGATAGATACCAACACCACTACATAGACTTATCACAGCCTTGGACTGATAAAATATTCAAACCCAATTCTTTTAATGCCAATAAAGTAGTCCTTATCAATAACGCAGGTTCTATAGGCCCTATAAAACCACTTAATTTACATGAGGAAGAAGAAATTTCAGAAAATTACTTTTTGAATATTTCTGCGCCAAGTATTTTATGTAATCAGTTTATTTCTTGCTTTGAAAATAGTAAATCAGAGTGCATAGTTCTGAATATAAGTTCTGGAGCAGGCAAACACCCCATACATTCTTGGAGCACCTACTGTGCCTCAAAGGCGGCTTTGGATATGTTGTCTCAAGTTCTGCAATTAGAATATCCTAAGTTTAAAATATATTCTATAGCCCCTGGAATTGTAGATACTGCTATGCAGGAGGAGATAAGAGAAGCCGATAAAACAGACTTCCCCGAAGTAGACCGTTTCATATCTTACAAAGAAGATGGCGAACTCGCTTCTGCTGAAATAGTTGCCCAAAAGTATGTCGATTTCCTAAATAATTGCTCCAAACACAAAGACGTACTGTATTCTGTACGTGATTTGTAATTTTTGCTAGTTTTTATGCCAAAACAGCATCTTTTCAGTTGTAATTAACTGTAAATCAGACTATTAAAATACCCTAAGTTTTTAAACATTGCACTGTTAGTAATGAAAAGTATTACTTTAAAAACTTAATTCTAATCCCACTTGTAAATAGCTGTAAGTCAGTTGTTTAGTTGAAAACAGGTTTCAAAAAAACCTTTTTTTTGCTTATTTCTTTCATTTTGACACTTGTGTGGCAAATAATTTGACACGTATCATTCAGCCTCATATGTTTGTTGCCATTATTAATCAAATTTTTTAAAAAATGGATAAAGTATTTAAATACTTCGGTGATTTTTTTACAGGTTTAACAGCATTAGTTATTACCTTATTAGGTTTAGGTGTAGCTGTTGAAATTCTTTTTGGCTCTGGCGCGATGTTCGGAGTAACAGTTATTGAGAACGTAACTAACGTATTAGGTTCTTTAGCTGGTTCTGGATTTGCTGGATTTTTAGCTATCTTGATTTTATTTTCTTTACTAAAGAAATAAGATGACCTATAAATAATTTAAAAAAGCTCGTCATATTGACGGGCTTTTTTTAACTTTAATCTTTAAATACGGACTGAATGAAAGATTTATTAGATAGAATAAAGGGCCTAGCTAGCGAACTAACTTCCTTTGCTATAGTTATCTTGTGCTTGGGTATTACCGTTCAACTTATCATTGGCGAACCGTTATTTGGTTGGAATGTAGTCGGTAATATTTCTAAAGCTATCGGCTCTATGGGTCAGAGTAGCTTTATTGGTGTAGCGGCACTTTTAGTGTTGTACTCTATTTACAAAAACAAGAAATAAAGATCTTAATGGGCTTCTAGCCAATTGAGACCTTGTCCTACTTCCACATCTAAAGGGACACTTAACGAGACGGCTTGTTCCATCTTATCCTTAATTAGGCTTTTGAGAATATCTATTTCGCTTTTATGTACGTCAAATACCAATTCATCGTGCACTTGTAACAACATCTTAGACTTGAAGTCTTGTCCTTTAAAAGCCTCTTGAACGTGTATCATTGCCATTTTAATTATATCTGCTGCTGAGCCTTGTATAGGCGCATTTATAGCGTTACGTTCAGCATAGCCTCTTACTACGGCGTTTCTAGAATTAATGTCATTCAGCGTTCGCTTTCTTCCCATTATGGTTTCTACAAAGCCTTTTTCTCGGGCTTGTTCTATGCTTAAGTCCATATAGTCTTTTACTTTGGGATATTGCATGAAGTAATTGTCAATAATTTCTTTAGCCACACCTCTTTTGATGCCCAAACGTTGGGCTAAGCCAAACGCCGATATGCCATAAATAATTCCAAAATTGACCATTTTAGCATGAGAACGCTGTTCTCTTGACACTTTTTCTAAGTCGACCTGATATACTTTTGCTGCAGTGGCGGTGTGTATATCTTCACCATTTTGGAAAGCTGACAACATACCCTCATCTTGCGAAAGGTGTGCCATAAGACGTAATTCAATTTGAGAGTAATCAGCAGCCAATAAGGTAAAGTCTTCATTTCTAGGGACAAAGGCTTTACGCACTTCTCGACCTTTTTCACTCCTTATAGGTATGTTTTGTAAGTTGGGGTTTACCGAACTTAATCGACCCGTAGCAGCTACTGCCTGTTGATAGGTTGTATGAATACGGTGGGTATTGGCATCTGCCAACTCTGGCAAGGCATCGACATAGGTAGATTTTAGCTTTTGTAACTGACGGAACTCCAAAATATCGTCAATAATGGCATGTTTACCTTTCAACTTTAGCAGTGTATCTTCTGAAGTAGAATACTGCCCAGTCTTTGTTTTCTTGGGCTTATCCACTAATTTCATATGCTCAAAGAGGATTTGTCCCAACTGCTTGGGCGAGGCTAAATTGAAGGGTGTCCCCGCTAATTGTTGTACATTATCGTTTAACTCAACAATTTTTTGTTCAAGTTCCTTTGAAAAGTCTGATAAAGCATCGATATCAATTTTAATGCCTTCCATCTCCATAGCTGATAGTACGGGAATTAAAGGCATTTCTATTTTCTTAAACACTTCATAACTTTTACTACTATCCAATTTTTTGTGAAAAATTTCTTTTAACTGAAAAGTAATGTCAGCATCTTCACAGGCGTATGGGTAAAGCTGTTCTAAAGGAGCTTGTCGCATACTGAGTTGGTTTTTTCCTTTCTTACCTATTAAAGTCTCTATAGAAACAGGTGAATAGTTGAGGTAATTTTGTGCCAATACGTCCATATTGTGTCGTTGGTCAGGCTCTAGTAAGTAATGAGCTAACATGGTATCAAAAATAGGGGCTTTGATGTGCACACCATATTTGGCAAGCATCTTATAATCGTATTTTAAATTTTGGGCAATCTTCTCTATTTCTGTATGTTCAAAAAAGCCTTTAAACTCATTAACTACAGCTTCTTCTTGACCTTCTGCTATATGTACGTAATAGGCCTCATTTTTTTGATAAGAAAATGATATGCCTATAATATCTGCTTTAAGAGGGTTTAAGCCAGTAGTTTCTGTATCAAAACACACTGATTGTTGTTGTAATAATTGTTCTAATAGAGTAGCCCTTTGCTCACTACTTTCTACTAAAGTATAGTTGGTTTTTAGGTCCTCAATTGTTTGATAGGACGGGGTAGGAGGTGTATCATCAACCCCTATGGCAAATAAATCCATTTGCCCATCATTAGGGCTTATTTTTTGACTTGTATCGGCATTGCTTTTCTCCACCTTTTCATGTATCTCGCTTTGATCTAAAAGACGTTTAGCGAGGTTTCTGAATTCTAATTCTTCGAAAAGGGCTTGTACTTTTTCTGCATCGAATTTTTTGACAGCCAAAGCGGCTTCATCAATTTCTACTGGAGCATCTAATAAAATGGTAGCTAATCGTTTGGATAAAATACCTTGTTCTTTATGGGCTTGTATCTTTTCTCCCAATTTACCTTTGACTAAGTGGGCATTTTCCAATAGACCTTCCATATTGCCATACTCGGCCAATAGTTTTTTAGCCGTTTTCTCACCCACACCGGGTAAGCCAGGAATATTATCTACAGCATCTCCCATCATACCTAAGAAATCAATGACTTGAGAAACGTCTTGTATTTCAAACTTGTTAAGCACTTCTTGTACGCCCCATGTTTCGGTAGGTTTCCATTTGTTACCGGGTCGATACAGCAATATATTTTCTGAAACTAACTGAGCAAAATCCTTATCAGGCGTCATCATATAGGTTACAAAACCTTGCTTTTCGGCTTTTTTAGCTAAAGTTCCTATCACGTCATCGGCTTCGTAGCCATCGGCGTATAGTTTAGAGATGTTAAAGGCTTCAAGCAACTGGTCAATGTAGGGTAAAGCTATGGATATACCCTCTGGCATTGCCTCTCTATTGGCTTTATATTCGCTGTATTCTTCATGCCTAATCGTTGCGGCGGGAGTGTCAAAAACAACAGCTATGTGAGTAGGGTTTTCTTTTTTAATGACTTCCACCAAACTATTTACAAAGCCTAAAACAGCAGAAGTTTCAAGACCTTTGGAGTTGATGCGAGGGTTTTTGCTGAATGCAAAGTAAGAACGATAGATTAGCGCAAAGGCATCAATAAGAAACAGTTTTTTGACTTGTGCCATAATGGAATTGTTTTGCTGCAAGATACGAGATTATGCTTATTTTTGTAAGATGAAACGCTTAATCTTGTCGGTTTTTTTCGGTATTTCTTTGCTCTCTTGCGCACAAGACCACCCTTTAGTTAGTATGGAGGGTTGGTGGACTATGAGTGAAGGTCAGCATTATTTTGAAGATGAAGACAATGTGGCTGTTCGCTTTGTAGGAGAAGATCTATGGGGTATGGACGAATACTATTCTGAGCTAGTGCCAGAAATGGGTTTGCCTGTTCAAGTTATTATTACTGCCAAAATGAATGGCGAGGTACTTGAAATTCATACTTTAGAAATTTCTCCTGAAGGTTGCGACGATTAGCTACGTAATGCTACCGGATTTATTCGTATCAGTCCAACCCAGTCCATAATTCTCATAATGGGGTAAATGGGGTCAATCTCATACCATTTTCTTGCAAAATTTGCCATACCACCTTCAGCGTGATGGTTGTTATGATAACCTTCACCTAGCATAAAAATATCAAATGGCATAAGGTTTTTAGAGGTGTCATCTACCTCGTAGTTTGTATAGCCAAACTTATGTGCAAACCAATTAACAATAGTACCGTGAATAGGCCCCATCACAATGTGCATGGGTACAAATAAATACATCCACCAAGCTGTAGCGAAAGTGTAGTAAAACCAGATATAGAATAAGGACCAAAGGACTTTAACCAATAAAGAACCTGCCATCTTATCGAACCATTTCCAATCAGGTAAATTTTTGGTGATAGCTTCTTTTACTTTGATAGCACCACTTTGAATACCAGCGAATTTATGGTAGGTTTTTACCATTAGACTAACGAAGTTTTTAGAAAATAATGGCGAATGCGGATCGTCTTCCTTATCGGCATGTTCGTGGTGTAGTCGGTGTAAAATACCATAAACTTTAGGACTCATATAGGAGGAGCCTTGAGCAATAAAAGAAAAGACAAAAAAGAATTTTTCTACCCATTTAGGCATAGTAAACATTTGGTGTGCCGAATAGCGGTGGTGAAAAAAGGATTGTGCAAAGAGTGATAAATACCAGTGTGCTACGATGAATAAAAAAATTTCCATATCAAAAATATAAATGGTTAGTTTTTCAAGGTACAAAGGTCGGCATAAATTAATAAAGTATTGATATCAACTCTATTATTTTTATTCCTTGTAAACAACAGATGTAACGGTTTGACCAACAGCTTTTAAGGTGTTTTTATCAATATTCCTCATATCGTCACCGTGGGTATGCCAATGCTTATTAAAGCCTGTTGCGGTATTGTTATCGTACTCAATAATGTCTATGGTAGGAATGTTCGCTAGTGTATTCACAAAGTAATGGTCGTCAATAATTTGTGGCGTGGGTTGGTATACAAAATAACTACCATAGCCTAATCGGTGCGCTTCTGACCATACCTTTTTAAGGATACGTTGAGCATAAGTTCTAGACAAGCCCTCGTGGGTAAAACGAGCATCTTTAGCAGCCACCATATCTAACAATATGCCGTATTGAGCATAATAATCAGTAGTGTGTGGGTTGTTGCCCCAATACTGTGAGCCGATACACCAACTGGATGTCATACTTGAACCATCACCATCTGGATTGCCATAATCTTCGGCATCGAATAAAATGATATCTACACCAATACGACTTTGTTGTTGTGATAATAACCTCGCCAACTCTATTAGTACGCCGACACCACTACCCCCATCGTTAGCACCTAGTATGGGTTCGTTTTGTCGCTCTACATCATAATCGGCAACGTGGCGGGTGTCCCAATGAGCACATAACAATATACGGTTGTTTTTTTCAGGACTAAATGAAGCAATGATATTCCTCAAGGTATGCGATTTGCCATCGTAAGTTTTGATGGGGCTGTTTTGCTCTTGTACATGGGGAGTATATGTTTTTAGCTTTTCGACCAAAAAATCACCGCATTCTTGCCAACCTTTACTGCTCACAAAGCGAGGACCAAAATCGACTTGTTGTTGTATATATAGATAGGCACTATCGGCATTGAAGTCAGGCACTTCAACAGCTTCTTTTACTGGCTTTTTTACAGATTGTGTAGGTTTATTGTCTGAACATGCCCACAAAAATATAAGGCATACCAAATAGAGGGGTAATTGTTTCATCGTCATTAGCATTAATTTTTCACTTCCCAAGAACTACCATCACTTCCGTCACGTACTTCTATATTCAGCTTTTTTAATTCGTCTCGAATAAGGTCTGCAATCGTCCAATCTTTATTGGCTTTGGCATTTCCTCTTAGTTGAAGAATGATGTTCATCACCTCTTTAGTCAAGTCATTGCCTTTGTTATCTTGGTCTTCTTGTAAACCTAAAATGTTGAATAAAAAGGTGTCAAATAATTGATTGAGCTTTTGTATGTCTTCGTTTTTAAGTTGTTCGTCACCTGCTTTTGCAGAATTGACAATACGTACGGCTTCAAATAAATGAGCAATAAGAATAGGCGTATTGAAATCGTCATTCATAGCCTTGTAGCATTTTTCTTCTAAGGCTTTAATGTCTACAGTACTTTCGGCACCTGCCTTTAGACTTTGCAATGTAGTTGTAGCATTCAATAGTTTACTCATGCCTTTTTCGGCAGCCTGTAAAGCATCGTTTGAAAAGTCCAATGGACTACGATAGTGTGCTTGTAAAATAAAAAAGCGTACTGTCATGGGATTGTAGGCACGTTCTAATAAATCGTGGCTACCACTGAAAAATTCTTCAAGGTTGATAAAGTTGCCCAAGGACTTGCCCATCTTTTGTCCATTGATGGTAATCATATTATTGTGCATCCAATATTTAGCGGGGTCACATTTGTTACAAGCGTTAGATTGGGCTATTTCTGCTTCGTGATGTGGAAAGACTAAGTCCATACCACCACCGTGAATATCAAAGGTATCGCCTAAGTATTTGCTACTCATAGCCGAACACTCTAAGTGCCAACCCGGAAAGCCATCTCCCCAAGGTGAAGGCCAGCGCATAATATGTTCTGGAGAGGCTTTTTTCCATATAGCAAAATCTACTGGACTTTTCTTTTCACTTTGTCCTTCTAGAGCTCTCGTATTTTCTAAAGTGTCTTCTAAGTTTCTGCCTGACAATTTACCGTAAGGAAAATCCTCATTGTATTTATTGACATCTAAATAAACTGAGCCATTGACCTCATAGGCATATCCGTTGTTAAGAATGGTTTTAACCATCTCAATTTGTTCAATAATATGTCCTGTTGCTCGTGGTTCTATAGATGGAGGCAAACAATTTAAAGCCTCTACTGCCTTATGGTATTTGATGGTATAAAATTGCACCACTTCCATAGGCTCTAGTTGTTCTAATCGAGCCTTTTTAGCAATTTTATCTTCCCCTTCATCAGCATCGTCTACCAAGTGTCCAGCATCGGTAATGTTACGCACATATCTCACTTTGAGCCCTAAATGTTGGAGGTAGCGAAAGACAATGTCGAAAGTTATAGACGGTCTAGCGTGTCCCAAGTGCGGTTCGCCATATACAGTAGGCCCACAAACGTACATGCCTACGTGACTAGTAAGTAAAGGGGTAAAGACTTCTTTTTGACGACTAAGTGTATTATAAATGTGTAAATCCAAACTCATTGATGGGTTATTCGGTAATTAGTGTTTCAATGTTCTTCAGCATATCCGAAGTCATTTCTTGCAAATTAACGGAACTTTTCCAATTCCAATCCTTAAAAGCTACAGAATCATCAATATTTTGTGGCCAACTGTCAGCAATAGCTTGTCGGTAGTCGCTTTTGTAATGTATTTCAAATTCTGGAATATACTTTTTTATCTCTTTCGCCAACTCATTTGGGCTAAAACTCAAACCAGCAATATTGTATGAGGAACGTATTTTAATATCCTCTGCTGCTTCGTCCATAATTTCTAAGGTTGCTCGAATAGCATCGCTCATATACATCATGGGTAGAGTGGTGTCTTCACTCAAAAAGCTGGTATATTTCTTATTTTTTATAGCCTCGTGAAAAATATGAACGGCATAATCGGTTGTGCCACCACCGGGTTGTGACTTCCATCCTATGAGCCCAGGGTAGCGTATACTTCTCACATCAACTTTGAACTTTTGATGATAGTATTCACACCAACGTTCTCCTGCCAGTTTGCTGATCCCGTAAACCGTATTAGGTTCCATAATGGTATGCTGAGGTGTCATGATTCGTGGCGTTGTCGGTCCAAAAACAGCAATAGAACTGGGCCAAAAAATCTTTTTAA